>CAZHGK010000007.1:0-5870 GCA_964532095.1 uncultured Planctomycetales bacterium
AATATCCAGGAAATGCAAGATGTTGAAATTATCCTGGCACCTTCCATCCAAACTGAAGGCAAGGTTTTTCAAATAGGCCAACGGGTCGGGATGGGTAAATAGCGGAGGTAGTCAATGGCTAAAAAAGCCGTTAAGAAAGTTGTTAACAAAGAAGCTAAAAAGGTAGTTGAGAAAAAATCGAAATTTATGGGTAAACCAAAACGTAAATCCGTTCATGGTTTAATGAAGCCTATTAAATTGCGTTCTTCTGCCAAAATCATTCCTATGGAAGTTCGTAAACAGAGCCGTCGGGATGTTCTTTTGGTTTTAGACTTTGGTTCTCAGTATACCCAACTCATTGCCCGTCGTGTCCGTGAAAGCAAGGTGTTTAGCCAAATCGTTCCTTTTGATGTTTCCATGGATGAAATTCGTGCTATTCAACCGAAGGGGATTATCCTTTCTGGTGGGCCATTAAGCGTATATGAAAAAAATGCCCCATTACCTAATCCGGAAATTTTCAAATTAGGGATTCCTATTTTGGGGGTTTGCTATGGGATGCAAGCCATTACCCATTTATTAGGTGGAAAAGTTGGTAAGGCCAAGGGACGTGAATATGGCCGTGCCGAGCTTTTCATCGATAACAATAAAGATTTATTCGCGAATTTATCGACAAATTTAACCTGCTGGATGAGCCATGGGGATGAAATCACAACTCCTCCACCAGGTTTTGTACGCATTGCCCATACATTGAGTGCAGCCAATGCCGCAATTGCCAATCGTACCAAGCGCATTTATGGTGTGCAATTCCATCCGGAAGTTGTGCATACCCAACGCGGTTTACAAGTGATCCAGAATTTTGCGTACACCATTTGTGGATGCTTGCCCCGTTGGACCATGGATCGTTTTATCGACGCTTCCGTTAAGCAAATCAAAGAATTGGTTGGCACCAAAAAGGTTGTTTTAGGTTTAAGCGGCGGGGTAGATTCTGCTGTTGCTGCGGTCTTATTGCAACGGGCCATTGGCAGCCGTTTATACTGCATCTTCGTCGATAATGGTTTATTGCGTCACAACGAATCATCTTCTGTTGTGCGTAATTTCAAAGGCCATTTTAAAATGAATTTAACCGTCGTTGAAGCAGAAAAACGCTTTGTCGAACGTTTAAAAGGGGTGGAAGATCCTGAGCAAAAACGCAAAATCATCGGTGATGAATTTGTGCGGGTGTTCCAAGATGCTGCTAAAAAAATCAAAGGTGTGGAATTTTTAGGGCAAGGAACCTTGTATCCTGATGTGATCGAATCTGTTTCTGCTCATGGCGGACCAACAGCCGTCATCAAAAGCCACCACAACGTCGGTGGTTTACCGAAGGATATGAAATTTAAATTGGTTGAACCTTTGCGTGAATTGTTTAAGGATGAAGTGCGTTTGATTGGTAAGAGTTTACAAATGCCTGAATCGATCCTAAAACGTCAGCCGTTTCCAGGTCCGGGTTTAGCGATCCGCGTGATTGGGGAAGTTACCAAGGAACGTTTGGAGATTTTACGTGAAGCTGATGAACGCGTCATGGATGAAATTAGAAAAGCCGGTCTTTACCATGAACTGTGGCAAGCATTTGCGGTTTTATTGCCGATTAAAACAGTAGGAGTCATGGGGGATCAGCGCACCTATGAAAATGTGATTGCTGTACGTTGTGTTAATAGCGTCGACGGAATGACAGCAGACTGGGCTCCTTTAGCACCTGACGTTTTAGCAAAAATTTCCAATCGTATTATTAATGAAGTCAAAGGTGTCAACCGTGTGGTTTATGATATTTCTTCAAAGCCACCTGCCACCATTGAGTGGGAATAGAATTAAAAAAACAATTAGGGACAGTCACCAATTTTGTAGAGAAGCCAAATTCTGGCTTCTCTAGGTAAAACAAAATTAGTGACTGTCCCTAGTTTTTTCAGTAAAATAATTCCTACTATATGTCAGATTTTATTCATCTCCACGTCCATACCCAATATAGTTTATTAGACGGCGCTTGCCGTATTAAAGAACTTGTGAAAAAAGCCTCTGGCATGGGCATGACGGCCTTAGGGATGACCGACCACGGCAATATGTTTGGTGCCGTGGATTTTTATTTGGCTTGTACTAAAGCCAATATCAAGCCCATCATTGGCTGTGAAGCCTACATCACGCCATTTAGCCGTTTTGAAAAAAATACCGACCAAAAAGGTATTTGCCATATCACCTTGTTGGCCAAGGATAATCTTGGTTATGCCAATTTAATGAAATTGGTTTCTACGGGTTATCTGGAAGGTTTTTATTATAAGCCCCGCATTGATAAAGAAGTTTTATCTCGTCTAGCTAAAGGTCTTATTGGCACGTCTGGTTGTTTAAAAGGGGAAGTCTGTGGTCATTTGCTTAAAGGCAATTTTGAAGCTGCTGTTAAAGCGGCCGATGATTATCGCCATATTTTTGAGCCAGGCTGTTATTACATTGAATATATGGACCATGGTTTGCCTGAACAACGCAAAATTAATCAGGATTTAATGCGCATAGCCGAACGTTTAGGTTTGCCGACGGTAGCCACCAATGACGTGCATTATTTAGAGCATGACCAGCATGTTGCCCACGAAACATTATTGTGTATCCAGACACAGACCACATTAAGTGATTCTCACCGGATGCGCTTTGGTACCGACCAGTTTTATTTTAAAGATGCCCGGGAAATGAAAAATACCTTCCAATGGGCGCCAGATGCCATTAGCAATACTCTAGAAATTGCCGAGAAGGTCAATGTGAAATTGGATTTTGACCAATACCATTTACCGACATATACGCCTCCGGCTAATATGACTAATGAGCAGTATTTAAGATCATTATGCGAGGAAGGCTTAATTAAGAGATATGGAAAAGTAACCCCCGAGCTTCAGCATCGTTTGGAACATGAGTTATCAACAATTGAAAGCATGGGCTTTGTTAGTTATTTCTTAGTTGTCTGGGATTTTATCAGCTATGCCAAGAAAACAGGTGTTCCCGTCGGTCCTGGCCGTGGTTCTGCAGCTGGAAGTTTGGTTAGCTATTTATTAGGCATTACAGATTTGGACCCAATTAAATACGGTTTGCTGTTTGAGCGTTTCTTAAATCCAGGTCGACGCAGTATGCCAGATATTGATATTGATTTCTGTTACGAACGCCGGGGAGAAGTGATTGATTATGTGACGCGCAAATACGGCAAAGACAATGTGGCGCAGATTATTACCTTTGGAAGTATGCAGGCGAAAGCTGCGGTGCGCGACGTGGGACGGGCCATGGGTGTCAGTTATGGCGATGTCGATCGTATTGCCAAGTTAATCCCTAATGAAATTGGCATCACAATTGAGGAAGCTTTAAATGTCGAGCCGCAATTAAGGGAAGCGGTAGAAGGCGATCAAACGGCAAAGCAATTATTGTCGACGGCAAGGGTGCTGGAAGGATTAAACCGGCATGCGTCTATTCATGCAGCAGGGGTGGTGATTGCCGATAAGCCTTTGATGGAATATGTGCCTTTGTTTAGAAGTACAGATGGCCAGGTCACCACAGGTTATGACATGGATGGGGTGTCTAAGATCGGCCTGCTTAAGATGGATTTCTTAGGGTTGCGGACCCTGACGGTTATTACAGATGCCTTAAAGCTTATTAAGATCCATAAGGGCATTGATATTGATATTGACCATATTCCGCTCGACGATGCAAAAGCCTATGAGATGTTATCAAAGGCCTTGGCCTTAGGGGTGTTCCAGTTAGAAAGTGGCGGGATGCGGGATTTATTGAAGAAAATGAAGCCTGCAGAATTTGAAGATTTGATTGCCATTTTGGCTTTATACCGTCCAGGCCCCATGGGTTCTGGGATGTTGGATGATTTTATTAAACGTAAACGTGGCGAGACTAAGGTTAGCTATCCTCATCCTAAACTTGAGGAATGCCTAAAGGCTACATACGGCATTATTGTGTATCAAGAGCAGGTTATGCAGATTTCATCAGTATTAGCAGGTTTTGATATGACCATGGCTGATGATTTGCGTAAGGCGATGGGAAAGAAAATACCGGCGGAAATGGCCAAAATGCGCCAGTATTTTGTCAGCGGATGTTTAAAGCATAGTGCCATTCCCGAAGCTGAGGCAAATCGTTTATTTGATTTGATTGATTATTTTGCCGGCTACGGCTTTAACCGTAGCCATTCGGCTGCGTATGCCTTAATCACATACCGCACGGCATATTTAAAAGCGAATTATCCTGTTGAATTTATGTGCGCGCTTCTAACCAGCGAACGTGATAATACCGATAAAGTCGTCGAATATGTCAAAGAAACAGAACATATGGGGCTGGTGATTTTGCCTCCGGATGCAAATAGCAGTTTTGCTCATTTTTCCGTCGTTGATAATAAAACAATCCGGTATGGATTGCTGGCTGTTAAGAATATTGGTTCAGGTGCTATTGAATCGATTGTGGCTGAGCGGCAAAAAGGTGGGCCATTTATCTCAATTTTTGATTTCTGCCATCGGGTGGACTTGCGTTTAAATAATCGCAAGGTGGTGGAAAGTTTGGTGAAATCAGGTTCGTTTGATTGTTTTAAATCCCGTCGGGCACAATTAATGGCGGTGTTAGAGACAGCTTTGGATCGCGGGACCAAGAAACAGCAAGAAGAAAATGTTGGTCAGTTTTCATTCTTTAGTATGGTCAATGACGAAGGTGGTTTCTCTGCAAAATCAGAATCATTGCCAGATATTCCGGAATGGCCCCAAGCCCAGGTATTGGCCAATGAAAAGACATTATTGGGCTTTTATTTAAGCGGGCATCCGTTGGAACGTTATCAAACCGAGATCAAAGAATTTACTGATTATACGACGGGCACCATTGTTAATGCCCGTGACGGCCAAAGTTTGCAATTGATTGCCTTAATTAAGGCAGTTAAGTTAACTTCAACGAAGAAAACTAATGAGCGCATGGCCATTGTCACTTTGGAAGATATGGATGGTGATTTAGAAGTTGTGGTTTTTCCGTCGAGCTATCAAAAGGTTTCCGGTTATTTGAAGGAATCTGCGGTGGTGGTTATTAAGGGAAAGATTAATTTTAAAGATGGCGCGGCGAAGATGGTGGTTGAAGATATGGCAGGTATTGATGAGGTGTATGATTTAATTAAAAGTGTGCACGTTGATTTATCGAAGGTGGGGAAGATCGGTTTTGAACAATTAAAGGATAAGTTGGCGCGTTTTCCCGGAGAGGTGCCGGTTTATTTACAAATTGATACGAAAAACTATAAAAGTGTTCAGGTGTTAGTTGGTAAAGATTTATTTGTCACGCCTAGTGAAGTTTTAATCGAGGAAATTAAGTCTTTAGTCGGTGCAGATAAATTTAAAGTGGTGCTTTAGCAATTACGTTGTTTTTTCCAGCAGGAGCGGATAAATATCGTCGAATAGAACAGTTCCGCTTTTTACTTTTTCCAACGCATCAGATGCCATGGTTTGAAAACCTTCCTTCGCAGCAATTTGCTCAAGCTCAATCATCGGGGCATTACGGATAATCGCTTCCCGCAAATTTTCACTGAACTGAATTACCTCAAGAATGGCAATCCGTCCTAAATGGCCGGTGCCTAAGCAATGTTCGCATCCTGCGCCTTTATAGAAGGTTAAGCCCTTGGATGTATCATCGTCTTCAGCAAGGTAATGAATGCTGTCTTGTGGCGCTTTCTTAGGATTTTTGGTAAATAAATGGGGATCAATGCCACATTGATTGCATATTTTATTGAATATTTCTCGGTCGATGGTGTAAGAGGTGCGGCAATGGTCACAGATGCGAGGGACAAGCCGTTGAGAGATTGCGCCGATGACAGCATAGGCAACCATATGGCGTTCCAAGCCCATGTTAAT
>CAZHGK010000007.1:5880-12723 GCA_964532095.1 uncultured Planctomycetales bacterium
CCAAGGCGCTATTTGCATGCAAACTGGTCATGACCAAATGGCCAGTGATGGAAGCGCGGATGGCAATCTCTGCGCTTTCTAAATCACGGATTTCTCCGATGAGGATAATGTCCGGGTCTTGGCGCAAGGTTGCTTTTAACGCCGAACTAAAATCTTCGCTGACTTTTTTCTTAACGTCGCATTGGTTCATGCCGTCGATTTGATATTCAACAGGATCTTCGAGGGTCACAATATTGACGCTCGGAGTATGTAGGCAACGCAAAATAGAATAGAGGGTGGTTGTTTTGCCGCCGCCCGTCGGCCCACTGACAATCAAAAGCCCGCTTTTGCGTTGAATGATGCGTTCCAGTGTGGCTTGCACTTGCGGGCGAAGGCCGATTTTCTTCAAATCAGCCATCTCTGAATTTTTATTTAAGATACGGATGGCAATCTTATCGCCTAACACCGTCGGGAATGTTGCCACGCGAAAATCAAATTTCTGGCCCATGACTTCCATGGAAAAACGGCTGTCCCATGCCTTGCGGCTGCTGGCCACATCTGTTGGCAAGCTGGCAATGATTTTGACACGGGGGATGATACGGATTTCCGCATTTTCTTCCACTTCCAAGACATCGTGCAATTTTCCGTCGATACGAAAACGGATGCGTACGTGTTCTTGGCGGGGCTCTATATGAATATCACTGGCCCGGTTGATCACAGCTTCAGATAATATTAAATCAACGATATCACTAGTCAGATTGCTTGATTCATTAGCGGCAGAACTTTTGCCCCAAAGTGGTTTTTTCTTTTCTTTGGAGCCGGCGAGCAATTGGTTGTATTTGATCTTGAGGGAATTCATCTATTTAAATTATAATGAAACAAAATTTTAAAAACAAGATATAATCCAAGTATATATGGCAAAATTAACCCTCGATTTACATGAAATCTTTAACAAAGGCCGGGATATTGACCGCAGTTTAAGTGATATTATTGAAGAGGCCGTGTCCAAACGCATTAAATTAGTGGAAATTATTCCAGGCAAGGGCAGTGGCCAGTTAAAGAAGCATGTTTTACGTTTTTTAGACCAAAAACATATCCGCAATTTATATCACCGCATAGAAAAAGACGATAAGAATTTTGGCCGTATTTTTGTGCATTTTCAGTTTAAATAGCCACGAGCTGTCTTGCGACATTTGATTGCCATTTCGACGGAACCAAGTATAATATTCGCTATGCCGATCGTCCTAGATCCTACAGAAAAAGCCTTGCGCCGCGGCATTAAAACCGTGGGTGTAGGCAAAAAGGGAAGCAAAGCATTGACCCCTGATTTAGCTCAGGAAATTATTGCCGATATTCAATCCGGCTCAGCACATCCTGCAGCCATCGGTGCTTTTTTTGCTGGCCTTGTTAATAAAGGAGTTGAGGGTCAGGAGTATGTGTTAGAACAGGTTTTTAGTCCTGGAGTATTCTCAGATCTGCCGCGTTTGGTTGAAGCTATTGCCCCAGATGCGCCAGCAGATATTAAAACCGTATGTTTGCGATTGCTAAATCAGGAAACCTTGACGGTCGATGGGGCACGTGATTTAGGGCGTTTTTTATTTTCCGAGAGCAAAGGTGATGGGGCCCGTGGTTTGGTGGCCAGCTTATTGCGTGTCCGTTATGAAACGGACGATGAGTATCAAGGCTTGTGGCAAGCCATGCAGGAAACTTTAAGCCCATCATTTAAATCACCATTGCCTGACGGAGCGCCTGTTGTGCAATTGGCAGAACCTTTCGACGGGAATGACCATTCATTTTTAATTACTCCATTAGTAGGACAATTTTTGCAAGACCAAGGCTTTCGTGTCATTCATATGGTGGGACGTAACAGTGGCCCTAAGCTAGTGATGAATTTATATGATGTGATTGAGAATTTGGATGTAAGCTTTGCCCGTTCCAACCAGGATTTAATGAATGTCCAACCAAAATTTGGTTGGTTTCTCGACCAGAAAGATTTATCGCCGGCAATGGACCGTTGGGTGGATATTCGTCATCAAACGATCAAGCGGCCCTTTTTGGCAACCTTAGAAAAATTTATAAAACCGGTGCCTGCGCAAATCATGATCAGTTCTGCTTTTCATCCGCCGTATGGTGAAAAAATGACGACTATCAGCGAGCGTTGCGGATTTCCAGGGGTTATGGTGGTGCGTAATGGCATTGAAGGTAGCATGGCTTTTTCTTTGAAACGTCCGGCAAAAATATTATTGTCTGCTCGTCAGAAAGATGGTAGTTATTTGCGTCATGAAATTATTTTTGATGTTGAGAAATTTTTAGGAACAACACCACTGACGGAAGAAGCCCGGGAATGTTTGGATGCCAAGACAAATGCCCGCTTGATTAAATCTTATGTTGATCAGGGAACTAGCGGCGATGAGTGGTTTGACTTAAGAGTTAAGGTCACTTGTGCTGGCTTTGCCCAAGGCCTTGGGTGGTTAAAGGAGAATATATATGATGTGGGCTAAGATTGCCAGTTTACTCATGTTTTTAGCAGTGGCCTTTGGTTCATTCGGCGCGCATGACTTGCGCGGCCGTTTAGATGCCTACAGCATGGATGTTTTTAAAACAGCAGTGTTGTATCATATGGTCCATGCCTTAGGCTTGTTTGCCGTGGCGTGGTTGTCGACAGTCTCTGCAGATCCTAAGATTAATTTAGCAGGTATTTTTATGCTTGCTGGTATTGTCATATTTTCCGGAAGCTTATATGTTTTGTCCGTCACAGGAATTAAGGCCTTTGGGGCGATCACGCCAATAGGGGGCTTATCATTTTTAACAGCGTGGGTTTTAATTGCATTAGCAAGAGTGTAACCTAAGGAGATGAGATAATGGTTTCGTTGCAGATGCGTATGTTCTTTTTAATTGCAGCACTTTTTGCCATCATTTATACCGTCATTGTATTAATTGGAACGGCGATGGGCATGCATGATTTCTATTTTTATTTCCTGCTTTCTTTGGGAATGATGTGGGTCCAGTACATGCTTGGTCCTAATATTATTGAATGGACCATGCAATTAAAATACATCAAACGCGAAGATAATCCGAAAGTTTATGGCATGGTGGAAGATTTAGCCCGTCGGGCAAATATTCCTATGCCACGGGTGTGTATTTCTCCTTCTCAAGTTCCGAATGCCTTTGCTTTTGGCCGCGGTATCAACGATGGACGGGTATGTGTCTGTGAAGGGATTTTACGTTTGCTCGATGAAGAAGAATTACGTGCCGTGTTAGGGCATGAATTGACGCATATTAAAAATCGCGATGTGTTAACCATTACCTTGATTTCCGTAATTCCCATGATTATGTACCGCCTTGCCTGGCATTTTATGTGGTACGGCGGTGGCAGGCGTAATGACCGTAATGGACCAAGCGGTGTGGTTATAGGTATTGCAGCTTTTGTGTTTTATTTTATCACCAACTTGCTGGTGTTATATGGTTCGCGCATCCGCGAGTATTATGCAGACAAGGGATCAGTGGAAATGGGCAATAAGCCTTCGGCCTTGGCCTCTGCCTTGTATAAACTGGTGTATGGTTCAGCCCGAATGGCGGATAGTGCTGAAATGAAACAGGTCGAGGGGATGAAGGCTTTCTTTTTAAATGATCCTTCCCAGGCTTTGCATGAAATTAAGGATTTGAAGGAATTGGATGTAAATAACGACGGGATTATTGATAGTAATGAATTATTCCGTTTGCGCAATAAGGCTGTGCGTGTGGGCACAGGTGAGAAAATGATGGAACTTTTAAGCACGCATCCGAATATGCTTAAAAGGATCAAGCATTTAGCAGAGTTAAAATGACAAAAATTTCTTTTTACACATTTGGGTGCCGGTTAAATCAAAGCGAAACTTCTTCCATTGAGAATTCTTTTACAACTAAAGGATATTCTGTTGTGGATTTTGAAGAGCCTGCCGATATAGTTGTCGTTAATACATGCACGGTGACTGAAGGTGGGGATAGTGATACCCGTCGATTGGTCAATAAGATTAATCGTCGTTATCCATCGGCGCGCATCGCCTTAGTCGGTTGCCAGGCTCAGGTGCAAAAGGAACAATTGGCCGATTTGCCAAATGTGCGTTGGATTGTAGGCAATGCCCGCAAGATGGAATTGCCAGAGGTGTTTGCCGAATACCCTCAACCATCTCAGGCGCAGCTTGTTACTCCGACGATAGAACGTAAACCTTTTATGCAATCCGTGGATATAACAGGCATTGATCCGCGGCATACCCGGGCGAATTTAAAAATCCAGGACGGTTGTGATTTCTTTTGTACATTTTGTGAAATTCCATATGCCCGTGGCCGTGCGCGCAGCAGGGTGTTTGATGATGTTATGGTGGAAGCCAAGGCCTTAGCTATCGCAGGCCATCAAGAAATTGTATTAACAGGAATTAATATCGGCACCTATGCGGATAGTGGTTATGGTTTATTGGATGTGGTCAATGGCTTAAATGCAATGGATGGGGTTAGGCGTATCCGAATCTCGTCGATCGAGCCAACAACCGTGAATGAAGCGTTATTTGATCGGATGAATGATAGTAAATTATGCCGTTATCTGCATTTACCCATCCAAAGTGGGGATGATGAAATCTTGTCCCTGATGGGACGAAAATATACAACGGAACAATACCTTGGGTTTATTAATCGGGCGCATCAAAAAGTTTCCCATTTGTGCGTGGGGACAGATGTGATTGTAGGGTACCCGGGTGAAACAGATGCGCATTTTGATCGTACCGTCGATTTATTGCGGGATGCGCCGATCCATTATTTTCATGTGTTTAGTTATTCGCCGCGGCATATGGCTAAAAGTCGTTTAGAAGAAAATATTTCGTCCCATATTATTACCCATCGCAGTCAGGTTTTACGGGAATTAAGTGCGCGTAAGCGTCGCTTATATTACACTGGTTTAGTTGGTCAGACGTGTGATGTTCTTTTTGAAGAAGAGAAAAATGGGCATTGGACAGGGTTTACCGATACGTATGTGCGTGTTTTTGTTAAATCCCATGAATCATTATATAATCAAATGCGTTTAGTCCGTTTGTCGACGGTAACTGAACAAGGTATGACAGGGGAGGTTGTCCATGATTAAAGGGCGCCGGATTAAAGACACAGGTCCTATTAAAGATGCATTACGTTTAGACCCTGTTGAAGAGGCAAAGCGTCAGGAAGAATTTAGACTTGAACGTGAAGCTGCGGAAAAAATAGCAAGGGAAGCAGCTGATGCAGCTCAAAAGATACAAGCCTCAGAGGAAGAGGTTAGCAAGTTCTCAATGCAAGACCCTGATTTAAAATCCGTAGGAGCTTCAGCAAGTTTGGAATTAACAGCACAAGCTATGGATGTTTATCTTTCAGTGCCCAAAAAAGAAGCTGTGCAAGAACAGCTTCCTCAAGAAAATACGAGTGAAGAATTTGTGTTGCCGCCTCGTTTGGCTCCTGCTCAAGGAAGAGTGTTTTGCGTCGGGGTTGATAATCAAGTTAATTCTAAGGTCCGCCGATTCTTGCAACAAATTGGGATGCAAACGGTTTACCCGCCTTTAGATGGTCAAGGAAGCCAGAGCATTATTGAACAATACCAAAGCTATGGCCAAATGGATTTTGCCCTGGTTATTTTATCGCCGGATGAGTTGATGTTCCAAAGAATTCAGGATCCTAAAGCAGCGTTGACTGTTAGTTCCCAGGAAACAGTTTTTGATTTAGGATTTTTGGTTGGAAAATTGGGTCGAAGCCGGGTGGCGGTGTTTTATGAAGAAATTGAGAAATTTAAACGCCCAACCGAATATTTTGATATTCTTTATACAGCATATGATGATAAAGGGATGTGGCAAGAAAAGCTTTATAAGCAATTGAATGCCTGTGGCTTAATCATTAATGAAACCATTCCAGCTGTTTAATTTATTTGTAGTTCTATTCCTATTGGCCAATGCGCATCCGCTTTGGGCCCAGAGCCGTCCTCAACCTTTTGCTGTCGTCGAGTTATTTACTTCAGAAGGGTGTTCCAGTTGTCCTCCCGCAGATGCTTTGTTAAGCCGTTTAAGTGCAGCCGCTCGCCAGCAGGGCTTAAGGGTTTATCCGTTGTCTTTTCATGTGGATTATTGGAATTATTTGGGTTGGCGTGATCTGTATAGCGCAGGCGATTATACCAGCCGGCAGCGGCAGTATAGCAGGGTATTAAAATCAGAAGCATACACCCCGCAAGTTGTGGTTAATGGTCAAGATGCTTTTGTCGGTTCCGACGCTGTTAAATTAAAAAAAGAGGTTGATACTGCCTTAAACCAGAAGGCCTTTACAAATATCGACATCACCTCTTTAAAAACAGATGGCCAGAGTGTTTTTGTGGACTATCATATTGGCACCTTGACCCCAGGGGATGTGTTAAATGTCGCCTTGGTTGAACGCGGGCTTCAGTCGGATGTAGTCCGGGGAGAAAATGCTGGCCGCACATTAAAACATGATAATGTGGTGCGTTTATTTAGGTCGCAAGTATTAAAAGATGCCAAGGGCCAGGTTTCCGTGCCTGTGAGTGCCGTCACAGATATTAAACAATCATCAGTTGTTCTTTATGTTCAAAATGCCATGACCATGCTTATTGAGGCAGCGATTGGCATAGATTTAAGTATGTAAATAATACGCAACTAACTAAGGAGACCTCTCGCTGTTAGCTCGAGGTTAATTTCGTCCCGTTCTGATGCGGGACTCATTAAGGAGATGGGGACTATGACGGATTCATTCGCAAATCGCAGGAAACATGTTCGTGTGGCGACGTATTATACGATTTTCTTTTATTTAAAAGGAAAGAAGGAAACAACCTATGAAATTTCCCAGGTGAATAATATCAGCCAG
>CAZHGK010000007.1:12733-22598 GCA_964532095.1 uncultured Planctomycetales bacterium
AATTTTAGTTCTATTAAATTATTTCCCGCTGGTAGTGAAATTTGTATAGAAATGAAAACGCCTTTTAAAGAAGAAAAAGTTTATTTAGAGGCTACTGTTTTAGAATGCCGCGAAAAAATTCCAAATGAGCTCTACCAAATCCGCATGCAGTTTAAAAATGTTTCGCCGGAAGCTGCTGAAATTTTGTTAAAAGCAGAGCAGCATGGTGAAAAGATATAAATGGACGCGCGGTCTGTTTTTAAGTCTTACGGCACATCATTGATCTTGATTGCAGCGATCATTATCGGCTCCTTATTGGGGCTGGTGATGAAATCCAAAGCTGTCCTGCTTAAACCTCTTGGTGATATCTTCCTGAATTTACTTTTTACCATCGTTGTTCCCTTGGTGTTCTTTTCTATTTCATCGACGGTGGCTAAAATGACTGATCTTAAACGATTGGGAAAGATTGTGGCCTGGATGCTGGTGGTTTTTGTGGTGACCGGAGTTATTGCTTCCGTTGTCATGCTTGTTGGGGTGATGCTTTATCCGCCAGCACAGGAAGTATCCATTCCGTTTAATCAACCGGTGAGCGTTGAAAAGATTGATCTAGGCCAGCAAATGGTACGCACCGTATCAGTTTCAGACTTTGGGGATTTATTTTCCAAGAAAAACATGCTGGCGTTGATTATCTTTTCATTTTTAATTGGCTTGTCCGCATCAGCCATTAGAGCGCGCGGCAAGGTGTTTACAGATTTTCTTGTATCGGGCAATGAGGTGATGGTTAAGGCTATTGGCTATGTCATGATGTACGCGCCTATCGGCTTGGGGGCTTATTTTGCCTATCTCGTCGGTACATTTGGGCCGCAATTATTTGGTTCGTATTTTCGCGCGATGGCCTTGTATTATCCATTGGCCTTGGCTTATTTTGGTTTTGGTTTTTCCTTTTATGCCTGGCTTGCAGGTGGATTAAAAGGTCTACAGGTTTTTTGGGCCAATATTATTCCTCCGTCTTTAACAGCCTGGGGTACGGGCAGTGGCCTAGCTACCTTGCCTGTTAATCTTGAGGCAGCAACCAAGATCGGAATTCCAGAAGATGGGAAGGAAGTGGTTGTTAATATTGGGGCGTCGGTTCATAGCGACGGGTCGTGTTTGGCAGCGGTGATGAAGATCGCATTGCTATTTGGGATTTTTGGCATGCCCTTTTCAGGGATACACACCATTATTTCTGTTATTGCGGTAGCGTTATTGTGCGGGACAGTGATTAGTGGTATTCCTTCCGGTGGGATGTTAGGGGAGCTTTTAATAATTTCCATGTTTGGTTTTCCTATTGAAGCCATGCCCATTATCACCATGTTAGGCACCTTGGTTGATCCACCAGCAACCATGGTTAATGTGGCAGGGGATAATGTGTGTGGCATGTTGGTGGCCCGCATGATGAATGGCCCGCGGTGGATGAAGGAGGCGCATGCATAAAGGGCGTTTGGAAGCTTTTAGCGACGGGGTGATTGCCATTATCATCACCATTATGGTGCTTGAAATGAAGGTGCCGCATGATGCTGGCGCTGATTTAAACGCGCTTAAACCTTTGATCCCCGTATTTTTAAGTTACATCATGAGTTTTATTTACTTGGGCATTTATTGGAACAACCATCACCATCTGCTGCAGGCGGTTAAGCATGTCAATGGCAATATCCTTTGGGCAAATTCGCATTTATTATTTTGGTTATCGTTAATTCCTTTTGTGACTGCATGGATGGGGGAAAATCATTTTGCTCCTCGTCCAGTTGCCTTATATGGAGTTGTTTTATTATGTTCAGCCATTGCTTATTTTATTTTAACCAAGGCTTTGATTGCTGAGCACGGCAAGGATTCTTTAATTGCTGTAGCCTTGAATAAAGATTTTAAAGAGAAAATTTCCATTGTGTTTTATATGCTTGCCATTGCTATTTCTTTTGTGAATGCCTTAAGCGCATGTGCACTGTATGTGCTTGTTGCTATCTTATGGCTTGTTCCTGATTCTCGCATTGAACGGAATTTAAAATCATGATGACATGGAATGCAGAAATTAAAACAAAATTTGACCAGCTTATTGGGAAAATTCCCATTTTCCTAAGGGATATTGCCAAGGATAAGGTTTCTAAAAAGGCGGAGAGCATTGTTACTAAAGAAGGGCGTCTTGAAGTAACGGAAAAGGATTTGGTGGATGCATTCTTTGCTGAAACGCCATTTGGATTCCACGGGCCCTTAAAAACAGACATGCAGGAATTTGGGATTAATTATATGCAGTACGGGTATGACCGATAAGGTGAGGGAATTTACGCTCGCGGATATTTAGAAAGAATTTCTCGACGGTAATTGTTGTAAACCAGCCCATAAAAAATGTTGTCCCCAAAACATAAGGAACAAAGGTTAAAGGGTTATTGCGTATTTCCTGGGGGGTTAGTAATAATAGGGGGTAGTGCCAGAGATACAAATTGTAGGATAATTTTCCAATGTAGCGCAGGAACTTGAATTCCAAGAATTTTATAAGGGGTTTAAATTCCAGCAAGCAGGAAATAATTAATAAGCCAGCAGCGAGGAAGTTTAATAATCGCATATGGTAATGTTTCCAGTGGCTAATTAATATAGCCCATAGTACAAGAGAAATAATAAAGCATAGGGTTGATATTATTTTCTTGGTTTTTGGGTGAAATTCTGTCAGCTGATGTTCCAAGATTCTGATCATGCATCCGAAACTTAGGGCGTCAATATTTGCCAGAGTATTATTGGGCAAATTAGTTGTCAGTTTATAGATGAGGCAGAAAATGATAATACCTGTTAGGGTCAAAAGTAGTATAGGTTGACGATATGCTTGAGGAACAGCTTTAAAGCTTACGTAAATGATTAACGGATAGGCTAAATAAAAATTTTCTTCAACAGTAATAGACCAAAGGTGACCGAATTCATTTTGAAAATGGTTTTGGGTAAAGGTGATATATCTGACGAAATCATTTACGCTGGGCAGGGTATGGTTGAGATAAGCAAAGCAGATCAGGCAAAGGATTAAGAAATAATAGGACGGCAGTATTTTAAATGCCCGATGCGCATAAAACCGAAGGATGTTTACGTTGTTATTATTTTGGTCAAGCAGCAGGCCGGTAATTAAAAAGCCACTAATGACAAAGAAAATATCAACGCCAAAGTGGCCAGACCCAATAAATTTTGTTACTATCTCAAGGTTAGGTTGATCAGGTAAGAAACGAACAAGATCCAAATGGAAGATGACGACCCAAAGGATGGAAAAGCCGCGTAGCCCGTCTAAAAAGGGATATTTCTTTCGTAACATTTGGATCATAATATGGCAAGGCACGGATGTAATCAAATGATATTTCAAAACCAACCATTCCTAGTTTCCGTTGTTATCCCTACGTATAATCGTGGCTATGTACTTATGCGCGCCATTGATTCAGTGCTTAAATCGACCTATCAAAATTTCGAGATTATAGTGGTGGATGATACATCGACGGACAATACCCCTGATGTGGTGCGAGCCATCCAGGATTCCCGGGTCCAATATATTCGTCATGAAAAGAATGCAGGGGTTTCAGCGGCACGCAATACAGGAATCAAGGCAAGCCAGGGGATTTTAATATCTTTCTTGGATTCTGATGATGAATTCCTTCCGGACAAGATGCGCTTGGAAGTGGAAACATTTAAGACTGCATCTCGACGCATTGGCATGGTGGCCTCCAATCATTATGATCAGTTAGGAGATGGCAAGTTGGTTGTTGCCATTAAGGAAACCAATGAACGCCGGATATTTCCAATGCCGTCTACCTGGGTTTTGCGTAAGGAAGTGTTTGATAAGATAGGCTTGTTTGATGTCAGGATTGTCGCCGGAGGAGAAGACGCTGAATTTATGAGACGCTTTCGCCAGCACTACAGGTTTCATTTTATGCGTGAGCCCTTGATCATCAAAAATACCATGGCAGATAATTTCTTTTCCGATAAAGAAAAGATTATAAAATTACGACGGCAGGTTGTTACAGATGTGAAAGGCGAACCGCGTTTGTATGCCCATATGTTATTTACCCTGGCAAAAGAATTATGGGGCCATGGGGATAAAAAAGAAGCGCGGGAATATTTTTTAAAAGCATTTTGGGCTTATCCAGTAAAAATTGGATATTTATTAAGATATCTCACCTCGTTTTTAAAGCGTTAACCCTTTAGGATCCGTTGTGCAAACATATGGGCATAATAAGGGGCCATCAAAATTCCTTTTGAACCAAAGCCATTAAAAATTCCCACCCGTGGTATGGAAGGATGCATGCTAAAGACAGGTTTTTGGTCAAGCATGGCAGGTCGAACACCGGCAAATCGTTCAATAACACGTATCTTCGACGGGATAAAATGATTCAATCCTTCAATAATAGTAGATTCACCTTCTTGAGTTACCTTTGTATCAATGTTTGTGCGGTCATAGGTTGAGCCTGCAAGAAAGCTGCCATCAGCGGTGGGCAGGCACCATTGCTGTTGGCAAATAATAGCGTCAGGCAGCGAATTAGGTTCAAAGGCTATCTTTAAAATTTCACCTTTAACAAAATTGTAGCGCAAATGATTAAACCATGGATTGTTCTTGGCCTTAAAGCCCTCACAAAATATTACAGCATCAAATTTTTGTGATTGATATTCAACATAATCCGTTGTTAAGGTCAAATCGTCGTAAGACAGATGTTTATTGATGAGCATGTTCTTGTCAGCGAAATATTTTCTTAAATCTGTTAAGAATATTTGTGTTTGCAGGTACCCGCCTTGGGCGATGGTCAGTGTGCCGAATGGGGCATGAATCGCTGTTCCGTAGTGTCCCGGTTTTAGGATTTCTGAAATATATGGTTTAGCTTCGGAAAGAGATTTTAAGTTATGGCAGCGGGTTAATTCATCATGGCTACGCAAAACACGGATAATGGCTTTGGGGATAAAGAAAATCTTTTTAAGTTCAGTGCTTATTTCGTTATAGGTAGTCATTGCCTGTGAGTAAAACAGGTCGAACTGGGGGGTTATGGTTAGGCGTTGTCCAGTGATGGGGTTGACCATCCCAGCGCTGACTATGGTTGAAGATTCCTGGTGATGGGAATCAACAATGGTAACCTGGCAACCAGCTTTAAGCAGCTGCCATGCCAAGACACTACCCGCAATGCCTTGCCCGACGATAAGATAGGATTTTAAATGATCCTTTTGGTGCATGGGACCATCATATCACATCAATGGACTTCATTTAAGTTTTACGGTATACTTTCAACCAATAAAAAGCAGTCTACAATTAAAAAGGAACGGCATGATACTAAGCGAAACAATTAAAAAGCAAGGTGATTTTCTTTTCCGCTGGCGCAGTTATTTGCCGTTATTGGTCATCCCATTATTTGTTTTTGCCCTATTTTATTCCAAGGGCATTGAGCATGCCTATGGCAATGAGGCAAATAATCTTTGGGACGGGCTTTGTATATTGATTTCATTTTGTGGCTTATTCATAAGGGTATTAGTGGCAGGGTATGTGCCAGAAGGGACATCAGGAAGGAATGTCCGTTGGCAGGCGGCTGAAACCTTAAACACGACGGGGATGTATTCTATTGTGAGAAACCCGTTATATGTGGGCAATTTTATCATCTGCTTGGGGATTTTCCTTTTTATTCAAGTGTGGTGGTTGGTGTTGATCGCGGTAGGCGGGTATTATTTTTATTATGAACGCATTGTTTTTACGGAAGAGGATTTTTTGCAAAAAAGGTTTGGCAATGTTTTTGTCGAATGGGCAAATCAAACGCCAGCTTTTTTGCCTCGGTTTAAGAATTGGCAAAGGCCAAATTCCACCTTTTCTTATAAGACGGTGATCCGTCGGGAGTTTTCAACCTTCTTTTCCATTGTCGCTTCCTTGACAGGTTTAAGTGTGGCAGCGACGTTATGCACGGAAAAGAGGTTAGGGATTGACATGTTTTGGATTGTGTTCTTTTTAGGGGGCTTGGCCATTTATTCCTTCATTTTAATTCTAAAAAAGAAAACAACCTTGCTTAATGTGGTTGGAAGATAAACATCAAGACCGGATCTGGAGTTTTACTATCTACTGAATTTAGTTAAGTTTTTGGATAAGATTTACGCTTAAGTAATTTTTATTAACAAGTCACAACTCCCCTAAAGTGACAAACAGGAGGGGTGCAAGTATGAAAAAGACAAATCTAGGACAGACGCAAGATGTCGTTGTTTTTCAACTGAGGGGTTCTAAGCTTTCGTTAGAGGTAAGGCTGAAAGGTGAGACTGTTTGGTTAAGTCTAAATCAGATGGCTGAAGCTTTTGAAAGAGATAAATCTGCCATTTCACGTCACTTACGTAACATATTTGATACAAATGAGTTACAGAAGAAATCAGTTGTTGCAAATTTTGCAACAACTGCAGCTGATGGAAAAACTTATCAAGTTGAATATTTTAACCTCGATGCTATTCTTTCAGTAGGTTATCGCGTAAATTCTAAGCGCGGCACCCAATTTCGCATTTGGGCAAGCAATGTTCTAAAGCAGCATTTGGTTCAAGGTTATACTATTAATGAGAAGCGACTTAAAGAACACACAGCAAGTCTAAAGACACTTCAAAATGCAGTGAAAATGCTTGCTGATTTAAGCCAACGTAAAGCCTTGACCAGTGATGAAGCGACTGGATTATTTGAAGTTATTCGTGACTATAGTTATGGGCTGGATGTCTTAGATGATTATGATCATGGTCGTATTGAAATTAAGTCGGCTACTGCGAAAGAATCATATCAATTAAATTATGATGAGGGCATGCGTCTTGTTGAACAAATGCGCCAGAAGTTTGGTGGCAGTAGTTTGTTTGGGCATGAAAAGGATGAGTCATTTAAAAGTGCGTTAGGTGCGATTTATCAGACATTCGGCGGCAAAGACCTTTATCCAAGTGTTGAAGAAAAAGCTGCTAATCTTCTTTATTTGGTTGTAAAAAATCATTCTTTTTCAGATGGTAATAAACGCATTGCGGCAGCACTATTCGTCTATTTCCTTGACCGAAATAAAATTCTTTATAAAGCTGATGGTAGCAAACGCATTGCAGATAATGCCTTGGTTGCAATCACGCTCATGATTGCCGAGAGCCAACCGAAAGAAAAAGGCGTTATTGTGGCTTTGGTGGTAAATTTGATTAATAAATTGAATTAGGTCGAATATGAAAAGAGTATTTTTAGAAACCTACGGCTGGCCGATGGAAGCACTATCTACTGACTTTACTAAGATTTTTGGAGAAGATTTATGCGTAAAATTCTAAGAGTTCTGGTTGTCCTGCTTGTTTATGCGTTTAATTCTTATGCACAAGACAGTAGTGAGACTTTTGTAAGCAAGGGTGAGCAATGGTCAAAAGAAGGTAAATACGATAATGCGGTATTAGAGTTTAACAAAGCCATTCAAATGAACCCTAATGATTCAGAAGCTTACCATAATCGAGGAACAGCATATTTTAACAAACAAGATTTAGAAAAAGCCACTGCAGATTACAGTAAAGCTATAGAGATTAATCCAAAAGATGAAAAGTCTTATAATACTCGAGGTTATGTCTATCAAATGACAGGTAAGCTTGACCAAGCGATTTCAGACTATAGTAAATCCATAGAAATTAATCCTAAATATGCTTATGCCTATCATAACAGGGCGGTTGTTTATAGAAATCAAGGGGAGTTTGATTTAGCCATAGCAGATAGTTCAAAAGCTATAGAGCTAGAGCCTAATTTTGCAGAAGCATATTACATTCAAGGGACAAGCCAATACCAAAAGAAAGATTACGCCCAAGCGTTGCTAGATTTTAATAAGGCAATTGAAATTAAACCAGAGTTTGACCATCCTTATTATTTTCGTGCAAAAACTTATTATGAGATGAAAGATTACGATAAGAGTTGGGCGGATTTAAATAAAGCTGAATCTTTGGGAGAGCAAAATATTGACCCTAAATTCGTGGAAGATTTAAAGAAAGCTTCTGGTAGGCAGAAATAGACCGATGAACGAGTACGATTTTTAAGCTGATTTTAAGACCAGAGTACTAATCGTGGGACCGTATCTGAATAAGCCTATAGTACTAATCGTGGGACCGTATCTGAATAAGCCTATAGTGTACAAAGGTTTTTGGCAGAAGTGTCCCGCAATGGAATACTTAACTAAGATTTCTTTTTAGGAATAATACTATGAAAATTTATCGTTATTGGGCTCAAGAAAAGGTTAGAATTCAATTTTCAAAAGAAACAAAGGAAATTGCTTGTTGGGGAGGCTCCTTTATTTCCCAAGAAGATGCCTCTCAAGATGCTTTGAAGAAAGGCGCATGGGTTCAGAAAAGGATTCAGAAGAGCACAAAAGATGTTGAGGAGTATGAAGCGGCCATTCGTGAAGAGATTCTTGAAGAAATCGAGCCTTCAGCTATTGTTACCCGTAACCGTTATGGGGCAAAGGTTTTGAATGTCGAAAAATTAATGTTTTTAGATATTGACCACATTTCATTCTCGATCTTAAAAATATTTGTCCAAAGAGATGTTAAAAAAGAAGCTATTGAGCGCATTGAAAAGCTTGCAGCGATACAAAAGTATTCTAATTTAGGTTTTAGAATTTATGAAACCCATAAAGGTATCAGAGCCATCGTCACAGGTCAAACCTTTGAGGCCAAGTCACCACAGGCCCAGGCCATGATGAAGGAATTTGGTTGTGACCCGCTGTACATCATCCTTTGTAAAAAGCAAAATTGTTTTAGGGCAAGGTTAACACCTAAACCGTATCGCATAAAAATGCAAAAGATGAAATTTATATATCCTTACAATCCTACTACAGACAATGAGCGCGAAAAGTGGCTTAGCAATTATGATCATGCATCCAAAGACTATGGCACGTGTCGGTTCATAAAATATGTTGGAAAAAAGGATTTTGAATCTAAGGTCATCAAGCATCACGATTGGGCTACGGATGCGTTTAAGGCTCACCCTTTAGCGTGATATTTAGATAAGAAAGAAGATAAATGAAAGTATTTCTAGAAACTTATGGTTGCCAGATGAATGAATACGATTCGGAACTTGTCCGGTCGATTCTTAAGAAGGCCGAGTATGAGTTTGTGCCACGCGAAAGCGAAGCAGACGTGATCATGCTTAATACCTGCGCTATCCGTGAACATGCACATCGCAAGATTTATAGCCGTGTGCATGAAATCCGTCAAGGCCGTAGTGGTCAACCTGTGATGATTGGTATTCTAGGTTGTATGGCTACGAACCTGCGTCAGGAATTATTTGAAAATCGTAAACTTGATATTGATTTTATTGCCGGCCCGGATAGTTATAAAGTTTTGCCTCAATTAATTGCTGAAGCAAACAATGAAGGTTCTAAGGCGTTCGATCTAACCTTGTCTGAATTTGAAACTTATTCCGATGTTTATCCGGTTCGTGAAAAGGGCGTGACTGCCTGGATCGCGGTTATGCGTGGGTGTAATAATTTCTGTACATTTTGTGTGGTGCCATACACCCGTGGCCGTGAACGCAGTCGTTCTGTAGAAAATGTCGTCGAAGAAGTCAAACATTTAGCAGGGGAAGGTTTTAAACAGGTAACCTTGCTTGGCCAAAATGTAAATTCCTATTATCACGATGGGAAAGATTTTGCAGATTTGATGGAGGCTGTATCCAAGGTCGACGGCATTGAATGGATTCGACCCCTGTATGTTTATCCCGAAAATATCAGCGACGAGTTTCTTGAATTTCTCGCAACGGAAGCGAAGCTGGTTAAGTACCTCGATATTCCGGTTCAGCACGCCTCTGATGCAGTCCTTAAGCGCATGAACCGCGATATCGACCGTGATGGATTGCGCACTATCTTTGCCAAACTGCGCCAGC
>CAZHGK010000007.1:22608-38970 GCA_964532095.1 uncultured Planctomycetales bacterium
GGTTCACATCCCCGCATCCAAAAGATTTTCCCGACCGGTTCTTGGATCTAATGGCATCGAATCCAAAGATTTGTAAACAAATCCATATTCCCTTGCAAGCAGGTAATAATCGCGTCTTGGATATGATGAATCGCACATACACCCGGGAAGAATTTCTCGCCTTGGTTGCTAATATGCGCGCTAAAATTCCGAACCTAAGTTTATCGACAGATATTATTGTCGGTTTCCCGACGGAAACGGACCAGGAATTTGAAGATACGCTCAGTGTTGTTTCTGAAGTGCGTTTTGATATGGCCTTTATGTTTAAATATTCCGAACGTAAGGGAACTGTTGCTCAAAAGAAATTTGCTGATGATATTCCAGAAGCTGTTAAAACTGAGCGCATTGTTAAGTTAGTTGAAATGCAACGAGCCATCACCTTACAAAAGCACCAGTCGTTTGTGGGTAAACAGATGAAGGTCATGGTCGAGCTTGATTCAACCACTAAGTCTCCTGATGATAACCAGGCACGTACAGAGGGCAATCATGTCGTCATCCTGCCAAAGGGTCCATATAAGCCTGGTGATTTAGTGGATGTGACCATTACAGATGCCACATCTTCCATTCTTCGGGCTAAGATGTCCTAAAGCCAATGGGGCTTGCCTAAAATTTACTTTCCATATATATTAATAGGCTATGATAGAAACCCAAATGACCCCCCAACAACTATTTGAAAAGCTTAAAGATGTTAAGCTTGGCTCCTCTGTGTGCCAATATTCTTTTAAAAAATGTGAAGAGCTAACGCCCGTCATTAATGAAATTAATGAATTAAAGGCGCAAAAGAATGCTGTTATCTTGGCCCATTCTTATGTCAGCCCTGAAATCATCTATGGCGTTGCAGATTTTACAGGGGATTCCTATAAGCTTAGCAAAGATGCTTTAACCACGACGGCAACGACCATTGTTTTTGCGGCAGTGCGTTTTATGGGTGAGACCGCCAAGATTTTAAATCCTGACAAGGAAGTTTTAATCCCAGGCCGCTTAGATGGCTGTACCTTAGCGGATGCCATTGATGGGGCAACGGTCAAAAAGCTGCGGGCCCAATACCCTGATTATACCTTTGTCTGTTATGTGAATACCACCGCCGAGGTAAAGGCTAATTGTGATGTCTGCGTCACATCCTCGAATGTATATAAAATTTGTACCAATCTGCCTAATGACAAGATTTACTTCCTTCCAGATAAATACATGGGTCAGAATTTGCGTAATTATATGAAAACCCATGGCATTAAGAAAGATATTCAGTTTTTTAATGGGGCCTGCTATGTGCACGAGGAATATAATATTGAAGATATTTTAAAAGTACGTTTGGAATATCCTGGGGCCAAAATTGTCAGTCATCCGGAATGCAATAGTACGGTCGTCGATAATTCAGATTTTGTTGGTTCAACCGAACAAATGCTTGATTATATGCGCAAAGCTCCTGAGAAACAGTTTTTGATGTTAACAGAATGTGGTTTGTCAGGGCGCTTGCAGGTTGAGTTTCCCGAGAAGCAATTGGTGGGTAGCTGCACCATGTGCAAATACATGAAGTCCAATACCCTGACGGATATTTTACGTGTTTTAAAGAATCCATTACCCCAAGACCGGGTGGTCTTCGACGAGAGTATTCGTCTGCGGGCACTTAAGTCATTAGAAGCAATGTTCCAATACTCTTAAGAGTTTATTTATTTTATGGAATTTATCGAGACAAAATATTTTACCTTTGCCCAGGCGCCAAACGAAGTGGTCCTTAAAAGTGGTGTTAAATTAGGCCCCATTACCTTGGCGTATGAGACATATGGAACGCTTAATGCCAATAAGAGCAATGCGATATTGATTTTCCATGCCTTAACCGGGGATGCTCATGCGGCAGGCTGGCACAAGGATGCCAAGACACCAGGCTGGTGGGACCCGATGATTGGACCAGGCCGGGCGTTTGATACGGATAAATATTTTATTATTTGTGCCAATGTCATTGGTGGATGCAAGGGTTCTACAGGCCCGTCGTCCATTAATCCTGCCACAGGCAAGCCGTGGGGCTTAAGTTTCCCTGTCATCACCGTTGAAGACATGGTGGTTACCCAAAAACATTTGATCGATCATTTAGGGATTAAGAAATTACTTTGTGTCAGCGGTGGTTCCATGGGCGGGCTTATGGCTTTGGAATGGTCGGTGCGTTTTCCGGAAACAATTGAATCAGCTATTTTAATTGCCACCAATTACAAGCACACCGCCCAACAGATTGCCTTGCATGAAGTGGCACGCCAGGCCATTATGTCTGATCCTCATTGGAACAAAGGGGATTATTATGGCAAGGAATTACCAGCCTTGGGCATGGCAGTGTCAAGGATGATCGGGCATATCACCTATATGAGTGAACGCTCGATGGAGGAAAAGTTTGGCCGTAAATTGCAGGATAAAGAAAAAGTCGGTTATGATTTCTCTCATGATTTTGAAGTGGAGAGTTATTTAAAATACCGCGGCAGCAGCTTTGTGCAAAGATTTGATGCCAATAGCTATTTATATTTATCCAAAGCCCTGGATTATTTTGATTTATCTGACGAGGGCGGGTTATTAGATGCTTTTAAGAAGGCGATGGCTAAATTCTTGGTCATTACCTTTACCTCGGATTGGTTGTACCCGTCGTACCAAAGCAAGCAAATGGTCAAGGCCATGAAGGCCAATGATCTGGATGTATCTTTTATTGAAATAGATACTTCCTATGGCCATGATTCATTCTTAGTTGAAATCGAAGGCCAGTCAAAATTGGTTAGGCATTTTTTAAGCAATATTAAAAATTAGGGACGTCCCCAATTTATGCGTACAGATCATAAATATATCCTGGATATGATTACCCCCAACAGCCATGTGTTGGATCTTGGGTGTGGGGATGGAGAGCTTTTGCATTTATTGATGACGCAAAAGAATTGCCGCGCCACGGGAATTGAAATTGACGAGAAAGAAATTTATAAATGTGTTGAGCGTGGGGTCACCGTATCTCATGGAGATATTGATTCTGGGTTGGCAGATTATTCTGATAAACGTTTTGATTTTGTGATTCTAAATGAAAGTTTACAAGAAGTTTTAAATCCGGAAAAGGTGATTGCCGAGGCTTTGCGTGTTGGGAAAAATGTTATTGTCGGTATTCCAAATTTCTGTAATATTTCTGCGCGTTTGCAAATTTTCTTTTTAGGCAAGGTGCCGGTAACGAAAGGCCTGCCATATACGTGGTACAACACACCTAATTTGCGTTTTTTAAGTATTAAAGACTTCCGGGAATTTTGCCATCAGCGTGATATTACAATTCAGAGCGAACGGTCCATTGGCCTTAATGGTGAAATTAGGATTTGGCGAAATTTATTTGCCTACGTCGCTATTTTTCAAATTAAAAAGCAATAAATCCAAGTAAACGCTTTCCCATTTTCCTCCAATTTGGCCCCCATTGATGTAAAGCCGTGGTATACTTTTATTATAAACCTTGAGGAAGCTTATGTGTGCGTACGTCGCCTCCAATAAAGAACTCAATTTTTTAAATCCAGAATCCCAACGAATTTTTAGGGAGATGCTGGAGAATATAAAAATGGGCGCTTTTATGGCGGATGCACACTCAAAGATTTTCTACATCAATCACGCCTTCAGTGATACCTTTAATGTCCCCAACCGCGAACATGTTTTAGGCAAAAACTGGCTGGAATTTTTAATTCCCGACGGACAACTACGTACTGCTTGCCTTGCCTGTTTAGATAAAACAGGTTTTGTAAATGATTTTGAAGTCAGCCATATTATTTATGGTTTTAAAGTCACGCTATTAATTTCTGCCAACCACATCCGCAATGACCAGGGCCATGTGATCGGTGTCCGTGGGGTATTTGTAAATATTTCTGAACGTCTCAAATTGGAAGAGAAAATCCGCTTAGAACATCAAAAACTCGAGGAGATACTAAGTTTTTATCAGTCTCTAGAGCATATTTCCCAAGTGGATGAGTTGGCTAAATATATTGTTCATCAAACTGCTCGAATTCTAAAATCCAAGCGTTGTTCGTTAATGTTTATCGATAATTCATCTAATGAGATTTATTTGCGAGAATCTTTTGGTTTGCCGGATGAATATAAAGATCAGGCGCGTATTAGGATTGGTGATCCTGTAGCTGGAGTGATTGTTTTAAAAAGCCAGCCTATGTTAATTGAAGATATTGAGTCCCACGAATTTTTTAAGCGTCAAAAAAGAAAAAGTTATGCCGGCCGATCATTTATGTCTGCACCCCTTGTCTATGACCATAAATTAATTGGTATTCTAAATGTGTGCGAACAGGAGCAGGCGTTTAGTGCGTTGGATTTAAAGGTATTAGAAACGATTGCCCAGCAAGCAGCGGTCAGTTTTGAAAAATTGTCTATGTTAAATAAATACCAGTATATGGCCCAAACCGATGCCATGACGGGATTATTGAATTTTCGTAGTTTTACCCAGAAATTAATTGAAGAAACTGACCGGGCAAATCGTTATAACTTGCCTTTAAGTTTGATCATGGTCGATGTGGATCATTTTAAAGCGTATAACGACACCTTTGGCCATCCAGCAGGTTCAAAACTTTTAAAGAATCTGGCAGAGATGTTTCGCGCTAATTTAAGAACCACAGAAAGTATCTGCCGGTATGGGGGGGATGAATTTGGTATTATTTTGCCGAACACAGATGCTGGCCAGGCAGTCTTAACTGCAGAAAAATTGCGGGAATTGATTATTAAGAAATTTGCCCAAGAGAAAATTACTTTAAGTATTGGAGTGGCCCAGCTTGAAGGTAAAATTCCTATCGATACATTTATCAAGCAGGCAGATGGGGCATTATATCAATCTAAACAAGCTGGGAAGAATTGTGTTAGCTTGTTTAATCCTTCGATTACGTCGTAAATTTTTTATGTGACCCGTCGCAAAAAGGTTTATTGCTGCTGACCTTACACCCACACCAGGTAACTTGCTTTTCTTCCGTAATTTCCACAAACATAGGGCGCATGCCTGTCGGGCCATGGGACCCGTCACAAAATGGCTGTTTGGTTGATTGGCCACAGCTGCACCAGACATAACGCCCAGGTTTTACAGTCATAACAAAGGGATGGTTATTATTTGTCATAGGTCTTAACACGTGTTGGATTTTCTTTATTTAAAGTCACTGCCGCGTCACCTAAAGATTCAATCTGACCTTGGTACAAGCATGTTTTAAAATCACTATCATAGACATAAATTTTTCCGGTATTTTGGTCAAATAAACCTAAGCCTTGCGTGGTCGTGAAGGGATAGACGCCGGAAAAAGTATTATTCTGTGCCGAGGAAAAGCTGGGGCGAAAAGCGATGAATAATAGTAATAGGCAAGATGCTGTTAATAAATAAGTATTGATTTTCATAATGGCCTCCTTAGAATAACAACGTTTATTCCATCATAAATAAAGGGACCCCATGCGTCAAAAAGATTTTATTATTATCGGTTCAGGAATTATTGGTTTGGCCCTCGCCAGAGAGATCAAGCACCAAAAACCAGATGCGACAATTACCATTCTTGATAAAGAAGAACACGAGGCTATCCATGCTTCCGGGCGCAATAGCGGAGTCTTGCACGCTGGATTTTATTATACCGCAGATAGTTTGAAAGCGAAGTTTACAGTGGTGGGTAGCCGTGCCATGAAAGCCTATGCACGATCCAAGGGCCTTGTGATTAATGAATGTGGGAAATTGGTGGTGGCCCAAAACGAGGCTGAACTAAAACAGCTGGATGAATTGCTTGCCCGAGGCCAGCGCAATGGTTCAAATGTTACGCTCATCGATGAAGCCCGTGCCCGAGAATTAGAACCCAGTGTTAAGACATTTAAGAAAGCTTTATACTCTCCAGACACCGCAAGCATTGATCCTAAAGAAGTATGCCGGGCGTTACGCGCTGACCTTACCGCCTTGGGGGTTGAATGTGTGTATAACACCCGCTATTTAAGTCATCAGGGGCAGGTTGTGCAAACAAGCAATGGAGAATGGGAAGGTAAGAAAATTATTAATGCCTCAGGTTTGTATGCGGACCGAGTGGCCCAAGATTTTAGTTTTGGCCAGGATTATACCATGATCCCATTTAAAGGTTTGTACTTGAAGTACACAAAAAATAAAACCGATGTGCGCATGAATATTTATCCTGTGCCTAATTTAAAGAATCCCTTTCTGGGTGTTCACTATACAAAGACGGTGGATGGCACAATTAAGATTGGCCCGACGGCAATCCCAGCCTTGTGGCGGGAAAATTATGATTTTAAGCATGGCTTTAATTTCAATGAAATGGGCGAGGTCCTTTTTTATGAGGCAAAGTTATGGCTGACTAATGCCTTTAATTTTCGTTCATTGGCATCTGAAGAAATGAATAAATATAATAAGGATTATTTCATTTCTTTGGCAGTCGCCATGGTGCCGTCGATTGATCCTGCTGGCTTTACCCAATGGGCACCGCCAGGTATCCGCGCCCAGCTTTTAAATAAAAAGACATTATCCTTGGTTCAGGATTTTATCGTCGAAGCTGATCATAAAAGCGTGCATGTGTTAAATGCCGTGTCGCCGGCATTTACCTGTGCGTTTGCCTTTGCCCAATATGTAGTTAATGAATATGTAAAGCCCATGGAGGTTTAATGGTCGAAGAACGTTATATCCGGATTTATAAAAAGTTTTATTTTGACGAGCTTAAAGCGCATACGCTATTATATGGCATGTTGTCTGGTTCTTGCTCGGCGTGCAAAGAGGTTGATGTAAAGCTCGACGCTACAGTTTGTCCCGCATGCAAACAACCATTTAAATTTATCGCGTTTCAAAATGTCAGGGACCATTTGCCTAAAATGAAACGTTTGGCGCACGAACGGCCCGATGTTTTGTTTATTGATTATGATGATTATAAGCGTCTCGAGGGAGAAGAAAGGGCCAAGAGTATTCTTGGGTAAATCCTATGGTCAATAAAGATAGATTAATTAAGCTCACTCAGAAATTATTACAATTTGATTCCGTCAATCCTCCAGGCAATGAATTAGCCGTTGCTCAGTTTATCGAGAAGGATTTACGTTCTTTAGGTTTAGATGTGAAGATGGTGAGTTTTGCCAAAGGTCGTCCGAATGTCATTGCCACATTAAAAGGCATATGGCCAAGGGCCAAGGCTGCATCAGAGGCCATATTAATTACCCCGCATATTGATACCGTGCCCTTTGGTTCTGGTTGGAAGTTTAATCCAACCGGAGGCCAAATCCACCAAGGTCGTATTTATGGACGTGGGGCAAGTGATGATAAGGGCAATTGTGCGGTGGGCATGGAAGCCTTGCGTAGCTTGGTTGAAGATGGGGCGCGTTTAAAGCGCGATATTATTTTTGCAGCCACCGTCGATGAGGAAACAGGCAGCCATCAAGGGATTCGCCCGTTACTGTCTAAAAAAATTTTAAGGCCTAAGGTTGCATTAATTACTGATTCTGAGGAATTTGATTGCATCATTGCCCAGAAAGGTTTGTTCCATAGTCGGATCCAGATTTTTGGGAAGAAAGCGCATGGGGCATACAATTGGCGAGGGGTGAATGCCATTGAAATTGCCAGTCGCATTATTAATCGCCTGTTAGCGCATCAATTCAAGTTTAAGAAACATCCTTTGCTGGTGCCGCCGACGAAAAACATCGGTACGATTAAAGGAGGGGATAAGGTCAATATGGTCGCGGATTTTTGTGAATTCGCCCTGGATATCCGTTTTATGCCCGGAATGACGGCAGACCTTGTTCTTAAGGAAGTTAAAAGAATTATCGAGAAGGAAACCAAGAATTATAAAATTGTTATCGATGATGCCCAAAAGCCATATAGCATTGACCCTAAGCATCCTTTTGTAAAAACATATGTTGATGTGTGCCGTAAAATGGGTGTGACTGCCAAATTAACCGGTAGCCAGGGGGCAACGGTCATAAGTTTCTTTCAAGACTATAATATTCCGGCATTCTCGACGGGTTGGGGTGCGCATGGGGTTATTCATGCCAATGATGAGTATGCCCTGATAAAAACCCTGCACAAAGGGGCTCAAGTATTAGAGGAATATCTCAAGGAATACGACGAACGGGCATCAGAATAATTACGTTTTTATTTTTATCGATCTTAACTACTTGCGCCTACGCCCAATCTGCTTTTGAAGCTGGGGAACGCATCCATTATAGTATTAATCAAATGGGTATTAAGGCAGGCACTGCTATTTTGACCTACGAAGGGGTTGTTGAGCTCGATGGGGTCAAGGTGAATAAGGTTACATTTCTAGCAGATGGTTTTAATTTTTTAGATGAAGAGATTTTGTATTTAGATCTAGACGGCTGGCGTCCAATCAAGGTCGAGCGTAAGCTTAATATATTCGGCAATAAGGAAGAGATTGTTGAACACTACAAGCCCGATGGGACTATAGAAATTGTTAAGACAGCTTCAGGTAAGAGGACACAGCAATCTTTAAAAAAAGATGCCGCAATTGATAATATTTATGGTTTAATCTATCGCCTGCGTGAAAAAGGTAATTTGAGTGTTGGTCAAAGTGTTGATGTGCATTTGCCGACGAAAGATTTTAAGATTACGGTAGAGAAATCAAAGCCATTAAAGGCAGCTGGTCAAAAATATCAAAGCGTATTTCTGCGTTCCCAGCCGGGAAAGTACCAAATTTGGATGGACAGCTCTTATCAACATTTACCGCTGAGGATCAGCGGGGCCATAGGAATAGCCAATACATCGATGGTTATGGAAAGCTATGAACAAAAAACTAAATAATACATTACCTGATGCTGGTGGTCATTTTGGTCAATTCGGTGGTCGCTATGTGCCAGAAACGCTCATGGCATTATTGTTAGACCTTGAAGGTGTTTTTAAGAAATTAAGTCGGGACAAAAAATTTAAAGAAGAATTTCACCACTATTTGAAGGAATATGCTGGCCGTCCAACGAATTTATACCATGCCAAGCGTTTAAGCAGCCATTTAAAAACGCTTAAAGTTTATCTTAAGCGTGAAGATTTATTGCATACCGGTGCGCATAAAATTAACAATACCTTAGGACAAATTTTAGTGGCCCGTCACATGGGTAAGACGCGTATTATTGCAGAAACCGGCGCTGGCCAGCATGGGGTGGCAACAGCAACGGCATGCGCCTTGTTTGGCTTGAAATGTGTGATTTATATGGGCGCCCAAGATGTCGAGCGTCAGGCTTTAAATGTTTTTCGTATGAAGTTAATGGGAGCAACGGTTATTCCTGTGACCAGTGGGTCACAAACGCTCAAAGATGCCATGAATGAGGCGATCCGTGATTGGGTAACCAATGTGCATGATACATTTTATATAATTGGTTCTGTGGCAGGCCCGCATCCTTATCCTTTAATGGTGCGTGAATTCCAGGCAGTGATTGGCCGGGAAGCTCGTCAACAAATCTTAGCTAAAGAAAAAAGATTACCAGATTATTTAGTTGCCTGCGTCGGCGGTGGCAGTAATGCCATGGGCTTGTTTTATCCTTTCTTTAACGATACCAAGGTTGCCATGATTGGGGTAGAAGCAGCCGGCCACGGGGTTAACACGGATGCCCATTCTGCGACACTGACAAAAGGGCCGGTGGGTGTGATGCACGGATCCAAAAGCAATTTGCTTCAAGATGCCGACGGGCAGGTACAAGTGGCGCATTCTGTTGCGGCAGGTTTGGATTATCCAGGGGTAGGCCCGGAACATTCGTATTATAAATCCATTGGCCGGGCAAGCTATGTGTCCGTCGATGATAAGCAGGCGATTGAAGGGCTTAAAATGGTTTCGCAGTTAGAAGGGATCATCCCGGCGCTGGAAACATCCCATGCTTTAGCGTATTTACCTGTGCTAGCCCGTAAGGTGCGTGGCCAAAAAATTGTCATTCTCAATTGTTCCGGGCGTGGGGACAAGGACGTTAACCAAATAAAGGACCTCATTTAGTGAATAGAATCGATGCGAAATTTCAAGAACTCCGTCTGAAAAAGAAAAAGGCCTTCATTGCCTTTGTGACGGCCGGAGACCCGGATTTAAAAACCACCTATGACCTGGTTTTGTCATTTGAGAAAGCAGGTGCAGATATCGTGGAATTGGGCGTGCCATTTTCTGATCCTATGGCTGATGGTCCAACCATTCAGGCTTCCAGCCAGCGGGCATTAAAGAATAAGGTCAGCATTACAAAGATTTTGGCATTGGTTAAAAAATTGCGCCAACACACGCAAATGCCCATTGCTTTAATGACCTACTACAATCCTGTGTTTCATTATGGGGAAGCAGCTTTTATTAAAGAATGTGCCGCCGTGGGTGTTGATGGCTTAATTATTCCTGATTTGCCTGTGGATGAGGCTAAGGATTTAATTGCCCATTCCCGTCGAAACGATATTGCTACGGTGTTTTTTGTTGCCCCTACGACCAAGGCAGACCGTTTGCGGGGCATAGCCAAGGCATCGACCGGGTTTATTTATTATGTGTCCTTAACAGGGGTGACTGGGGCGCGCCAGTCGTTGCCTGTGCAAATTGCCAAAGATGTGAAACGTGTGAAAGCTTTGACATCAACTCCAGTGTGTGTGGGTTTTGGGATTTCATCAGCAGCTCAAGTTAAAGCCATGAGTAAGATTGCCGATGGGGTCATTGTTGGTAGTGCGATTATTAATGAAATTCAGAAATATTCTAAAGATAAGAATTTAGTTTCGAAAGTTTCTAATTTTGTTAAACATTTGAGTGCATAATCTGTTTCGGTGTTTATGAAGCAGGTGCTGTGGAGGCTGATTTGGCACGGTCCCCGAGCATTTATGCGAGGGGCAAATCAGCCGGAACGCAGTGCAGCCGAGTCGCAGGACGAGGCAAACGTGCCTGCGAATAAATACCGAAATAGATTATGCGAGTAAATTTATGCGTCAATTGACAACATTATCTAACGGCATTCGTATCGTCAGTGAACCACTTAAAGATCGAGCGAGCGCCGCCATCGGTATTTGGGTTGCTGCAGGGGGCCGCTATGAAAATAGCCAACACAAGGGTGTAGCCCATTTCTTAGAGCACATGGTCTTTAAGGGCAGCCGTTCGTATTCCTGCGATGCGATTAAGCAAACGGTCGAGGGTATTGGCGGTAATCTCAACGCCTTTACCTCTGAAGAAGAAACCTGTTTTTTTGCCAAGGTCCCGCATGCGTTTTTATCCCGCGCCTTTGATGTGTTAAGCGATATTACCTTTTATCCTAATATAACGCCGAAGGATTTAGAAAAAGAGCGCACTGTTATTTTAGAAGAAATCAAGATGTACCATGATTTACCCCAGTATTATGTTTCGGAATTATTAGAAGAATTGTTGTGGCCTAACCATCCGTTAGGCGAAAGTTTGGCTGGAACACCGCATACCGTAGGCCGCATGGCAGCGTCGGATGTAAAAACATTTCACCGTTCATTTTATCACCCAGGCAATGTGGTTGTATCTGCCAGTGGTAAGGTAGACCACAAGGAACTTGTGCATTTAGTAAGTAAGCAATTAGGCTCCCTTAAGCCGGCTGCTAAATCAGATTATATCAATGCCCGTCGGGACCAACAAAAGCCTGGCTTGCGCTTCTTTGATAAGAAAACCGAACAAATGCATGTGGCGTTGGGGTATTTGTCTTATGAAGTCAACCATCCGGATTATTATGTGCTTGCCTTATTAAGTATTATCTTAGGTGGGAATATGTCTAGCCGTTTATTTAATGAGGTGCGGGAAAAAAGAGGGTTGGCCTATTCTGTCTCCAGCGGAGTTAAGGCCTTAGATGATACAGGGTGTTTTACGGTGCGAGCAGGGGTTGATAATCAGAAATTGGTACCAGCCATCGAGCTGATCTTGAGTATTTTAGAAAATATGTCTAAAAAGCCTGTCAGTGCCGATGAGTTTAAAAGGGCCAAGGATTATTACTTAGGGCAGTTCCAATTAGGCTTGGAAGACACCTTGGATTATATGCTTTGGATTGGCGGCAGCTTAATTAGCAATGACCAGGTAAAGACAATTAAAGACGTGGAACTTAAAGTCAGTAAGATCACACCTAAAGATATTGTGCGTGTGGCAGCTGATTTATTAAGCCGTCAGCGGGCGAATTTGTCCATTGTCGGTCCTTTAACCAGCGTCCAGCAAAAGCAATTAAAGGGGCTTTTTGTTTGACAAGTTTTATTTTATCGAGTAGACTCAAAACAATTATTTAACCCGTATTTCTTGAAGGAGGATTGGATGGAGAAATTATCATTCTACGATGTGAAAACCAAAGGCAAATTCGAAACCGATCAATATCAGGTTAAGGAAAAGAACGGACGCTTTTTCGCCGTTGCCAAATCCCTCAAAGGTACGCATGAGTGCTGGCGCGTATTAAGCAAAGACCAAGCAACCAAATTAAAGAAAAAATAACCCCGCCGGGTCATTTTAGCGGAGTATCGTTCTATCCGTAACAAAGCATTATCGTCTAAATTATTAGCCCAAAAGGTCGCGACTTTTGCCGATGAGATGAAAGCTCAGGAGATTGTGATCCTGAAGATGGATTCCTTGGTTAATTTCTGTGATTATTTTGTGATCGCCACTGGTACATCTGACCGCCAGGTGAAATCTATTGCCGAAGGCATTGGCGAAGGAGTGGCTGCCTTCGGCGTTAAAATTAATTTATCAAAAAGTTTTAAAAATGCTGCAGCGTTCGTCAACCCGGAAATGGGTGAAGGGGCGTGGGTGCTTTTAGATATGGGAGATGTGGTGGCCCATATCTTTGAACCCCAGTCCAGAGAATTTTACGGGCTTGAGCATTTATGGCAAGACGCCCCCCGGTCAGAGTATAAGCCAAAGGCCAAGCGTAAAAAAGCTGCGTAAAGGCCTCATGTTTGCAACCATCCGTTACGAATTACAGCGCATCATTTCCCAAGCCTTAAGCTCGACGTATAGCGATCTGGCCTTACCTGTCATTATCATTGATTTACCTGCGGATAAACAAAACGGTGATTTTTCCTGCAACGTGGCCTTGCAATTAAGCAAGCAATTGCGCAAAGCACCGCTTGTCATCGCCCAGGAAATCATTCCTGTGATCAAATTGAATATCGAACAATCTTCCATCAAAGGCTTAATTGCCGACGTCGTCGTCAAAGCCCCTGGATTTATTAATATTTTTATTTCCCACCAAGGTTTTTATCGCATTTTAGAAGATGTATTTGTGCGCCAGGAAACGTATGGCCAAAGTGATTTTGGGGCCAAGGCATCGTTTTGTTTAGAATTTGTTAGTGCTAATCCAACCGGTCCTTTAACCGTTGCTCATGGCCGTCAAGCGGCAGTGGGTGATAGTTTGGTGAACATTCTAAATGCCGTCGGCTTTAATGCTAAAAAAGAATATTACGTTAATGATGAAGGTAATCAGATTAATATTTTAGGCAAGTCGATTTCGTTACGTGCTCAGCAGATTTTAGGTCAGACGGTCGAGTTTCCGGAAGATTGTTATCAGGGCGAATATATCCGGGTGATGGCCCAAACATTCATGGACCAGCACGGTATTAAAACAGCAGCTCAATTAGAACAAAAGACAGCGCAAGATTTTCGGGAATTTGGGGTTAAGTATTTGATGGATGTGATTAAAAAAGATTTGAATGATTTCGGTGTGCATTTTGATACCTGGTCGTACCAGTCGAAGATTGCTAATCCAAAAGCTATTGAGGATTTATTAGCAGATTTAACAGCCAAAGGCTTTGTGTATGAACAAGAGGGTGCCTGGTGGTTTAAATCAACGGCCTGGGGTGATGATAAAGACCGTGTGGTGCGTAAAAGCAATGGGGATTATACCTATTTGACGCCGGATATTGTGTATCACAAGGATAAATTTGCCCGTGGCTTTAAACGTATCGTCAATATTTTAGGGCCGGACCATCATGGGTATATCCCGCGTATTAAGGCGGCCGCAGGAGCATTAGGCAAAAGTCCGGATGATTTAGATGTGGTGATCGTGCAATTGGCGACGATATTTCGTAATGGTCAGGAAGTATCCATGTCAACCCGTCGTGGAGAGTTTATTTCCTTAGCGGAAGTTATTCAAGAGGTGGGGCGCGATGCGGGCCGGTATTTCTTTTTGATGCGTCAAACCAATGCGCATTTGGAATTCGATTTGGAATTGGCAAAAAAGCAGAGCTCTGAAAATCCTGTTTACTATATCCAGTATGCACATGCACGAATTCATAGCATTATTCGTCGGGCAAAAGAGGAAATGCAATTGGCGCCAAAACACAATCAATTTAATCGTTTGACCGAAGTTGAAGAATTGGATTTACTACGTAAGATTGGGTATTATCCGCAGGCCTTGATTTTATGTGCCCAGCAATTAGATCCATTTGCCTTGACCCGTTATTTGCAGGAATTAGCCGGTGTTTTTCATCGTTTTTATGACAAGCACCGCGTTTTAGACACCGACCTTGATTTATCCGCAGAACGTTTGGCCTTGATCGAAGCAGCTCGCATTATTTTGGGCAATGGCCTTCGATTATTAGGTGTTTCCACCCCAGAAAAAATGTAATGTTTTAGTAACTGCTTAAAGTGCTATATTGACAATAGGCACACAATAGTTTATACTTTTTATAGAGATGAAACCTTTTGATTGGAATAATAAAAAGAGCAGGGCCCTCGAAAAAGAAAGAGGAGTTTGCTTTGAAGATATTGTGATCAAGATTGAAGAGGGTTTTTTGTTGGGAAATATAGAGCATCCCAATAAGATAAAATATGGTCATCAAAAGATGTATGTAGTCAATGTGGACGGTTATGCTTATGCTGTTCCTTATTTTGAAGATGAAAACATGATTCATTTAATAACTATTTTTCCAAGTAGAGAATTGACCAAGGTTTATTTGGGAGGTAAAAATGAAAACGACACTGACTAAAAAGGAAGAAAAGGAATTAATGGCTTCTGTCGAACGGGGAGAATGGAAACCTGTTAAGAATAGTGAGAAGGAATTAAGTCGTATCCGTGAAATTGCCCGTCAAACTTTGCGAAAAGATGCTCGGATTAATATTCGATTAAGTAAGCGTGATTTCTTTAATCTCAAATCAAAAGCTGTTCAAGAAGGTATTCCCTACCAAACACTTGTTTCGAGTGTTATTCATAAATATTTAACGGGTCAGTTGGCTTCCTAAAGGTGCTTAGGGTTAAATCTTCATAAGATCATTGCAGTCTTCCAGTAAGCGCTTTCCCAAAAAGCCCCATTTCAGGCCTAAAACGCATATTTAGATTGTATACTTTATATGAATAAGGAAGATTTTATAAAGTATATGAAAACCCCCATAATTCTCTTATTAATTATTTCTTTTTTGACCTCGAATATTCCTTTTGTTCGAGCCAATGATATTGCTTTGCCCGCGCCTGGGGTGATGGTTCATTTAAGCCCCGATTTTAGCCCTGCTATTTTAAAAGGCATCAAGGTCCATCCCGACCAACCATTCAAGTTTGAGTTTATTCTTGATACCGGGGATACAGGGACAGTTACCGATTTTGATAAATTGGGGACGTCTCCCGATTTTGCTTTAAGGGGATTTCCCCAAAAATCGGGGGATGTCCCTAATTTATCACAAGAACATCTAAAACAACAAGCCAACACCTTAATCAAATACTTCCTCGCCAGTTTAACCACTCCTGAAAAAGATCTCTGGGTTAACTTAAGCCCGTATGAAAAAGACCGCATTGTTCCTGACAGTTTTGGGCAAACAGAGATGGGTCGTGATCTTTTAGCTCAAGATTACATGCTTAAACAAATCACGGCATCGTTAATTTATCCTGAAGATGAGATCGGTCGTAAGTTCTGGAAGAGGATCTATGAAGAGGCAGCTAAGAAATATGGGAATACCAATATTCCTGTCAATACGTTCAATAAAGTGTGGATTGTGCCTGAGAAGGCTGTGGTGTATGAGAGCTCAAAGAATGGAACGGCGTACATCGTAGAATCTCATTTGAAAGTGCTTTTAGAAGCCGACTATTTGGCTTTACAGAAAGGGGAGGCTTCAAAAAGCATCCCGAGTCCGAAGGACGAGAGATCTACCAAAGAAAGATCTCTCGCTGGCGCTCGAGATGACGCACAGCAAATTGGAACCGAAGTGGTGCGTCAAATTGTCATCCCCGAACTCACCAAAGAGGTTAACCAAGGCAAGAACTTCGCCAAGCTTCGCCAAGTTTACAACTCACTCATCCTTGCCACGTGGTACAAGAAAAAGATTAAAGACAGTATCCTCAATCAAGTTTACGCCGATAAAAGTAAGATCGAGGGACTGAAGCCAACCCGGGGACATGCTTACAACAAAACCAACAGAAACGTGTCCC
>CAZHGK010000008.1:0-34753 GCA_964532095.1 uncultured Planctomycetales bacterium
CTGGTACAAGAAGAATCTTAAAGAAGCATTACTCACCCAAGTGTACGCCGACCGTGGCAAGACCTCAGGAATAGATATTAAAGACGAAAGTCAAAAGATTTACCAGCAGTACGTTCAAGCCTACCGCAAGGGTGTATTTAACTTAATAAAAGAAGACAGTGTCAATGGTCAAGTAACTCCGAGAAAGTATTTCTCTGGCGGGGCAGTAGGTGTTGCCCAAGCGAGGGTAGTTAATGATCCTGTTCGTTTTACCGCTGCTGCATCCAGCGCCCGGTTGGTTGTTGCCCGTGCGCGTACCAATTCTAGTGCCGCGATGATCGACGAACAGTGGCTAACAGCTAAATTAGCCAAGGGAGATGCAACCGAAGATACTTTTAAACAATGGGTAGCCAATCAAGGTGGAACAGAACCTCAAGTTTATTCAGGAACCACATCGGTGTATACCTTTGACAAAGAAAAGTGGAATGGCCTTGCTGTTTATGATGGGAAAACAGGAGATAAATTTAAAACAAATGACAAACGTTTTGTTGTTGCCGACGACCCAACAGTTTTTGTTTTTGAAATCATCGCGAATGGTTCACACCAAAAAGTCGCAGTCTTTTTCTCCAGTGCCGCGATGGGAACAGAAATCCAACGCATTGTTACGAAAGCTATCGAAGATGGGGCAGACAGCACCGCACTGAGAGTAAAAACATACTTAGACGGATTACAAGCCCTTAAGACAGATGTTTTTTATGTCAATACGTGGAATTTGATCATGGCCTTAATTACAAAGATTACGGGCAAAAGAGAAAAGATTACCACTAATGAAGAAATAGCGCTGCAAGCACAAGAGCTAAATCTTACACCTCAACAGATCGAAAGCATTTCAGGGCAGAATACAGATATTAAGCAAGCACTAAAACAAGTTTTGTTTACGCCTATCCAAATAGGTAGCGCGGCGATGAATGTTGATGCCTGGGAAAAAAGAGCCCAAACTGCAGGAATTGCTAATGCGCATGCATTGTATGATGCGTATGCGTCAGGATACGTACCGCAATTTGAGGGGGATTCACCAATGAATGCCGATGATTGGCTAGATTCCGAGATAGCAGCCAATCAACAAGACGGCGAGCCAGGCAGAGAGTATGTTGACCCAGATGGTCTACAAAGCGCGGCGATGAATAGCACAACGTATATTGCTCCTAATTTAGAAAAACTTCTTGCCCAGGCCCAGAAAATTTTGAGTAAATATCCCCAGTGGGCAGATAAGGTTAAATCAAAGCCTCTTTTCATACAACAACTCCCCAAAGGCTGGAAAAACAGACAAGAAATTAAAGAAACTATCCGGAGATTAATAAAACAAGGATATCTTTTACGAGATATTATAAATGCAGCTAAATCCTATCCAACACTAGAGGAGTTTAAGGAAGATGCAGAAAAAGTCGGAGGGCTAGGCGGAAAACCGCTAACAATTAATTACAATCTCTCTTACCCTGATTATTTAATTAACACAGGACATTATCTTCAAGTTAAAGAAGGAGAAAGAACAGTAGCGTTAAGTCCCCGACACAAGAAAAACGGGATAAATCCTCTGGCAGCAAAGGTTGATTTGCGAAGACTAAAATCCAGAATTTTACAAATGCTTGATTTTCAAAGTTCAGAAGGAAAGCGAATGGCCAGTGAAGTCATTAGCCAATGGAACAATTCAGAAGTGAATGAAATTTTGGAAACAGGCAGAAAGCATCAAAAAAATTATTCAGAATTTGATGCAGTGGCCCAGGTATTGGCAAACCATCCTCATGCGACAGTTGCTACTGTTCTGTTGAATCAATTATCAGATGAAGTTGAAGGGGGCAAAGAATTTGTAATTGCCATGGCGCTTTTGTGGCATGAAGGACGGATACGGGTGTATACGAAAAAAATTGTTAAAAAAGAAGAAGCAAGCGCGGCGATGACGGTAGGATTGGCGAACGGCATTGAGGTTAATTCAGAGGCATATGCTAGGCTTCAAAAAATGGGCAGTGATGCAGCACTATTAAAAAGACTTGCAGAAACCGCCCAAGGCACAACAACAAATAGAGCTTGGCCTGCAACAGTCAGTGATGACGCAGGAAAAACGCCAGCCCCAGAAATTATCGAAATTGCTTTAGAAGCTATTGAATCAACAGATGGGGGAAACACCTATCATTTAGTTGCATTGAAAAACGCTCCTCCTGCAGGGGAAATACAAAAGCCCGAGGCTAAAAAAGAGGAGCGTAAGCCAACAAATTTAAAAGAAGCTGTGTTAAGAATCAAAGTACCTGGCATAAATTCAGATCAATTAGCCGAACACATGATCGCGGCTATAGATCAGAAAAAATTTATAGAAAGTTTAACAAAGGCGCCTTTTAATGTCACTAATCCTGAAGCAGTAACAACAACTCTAAGATCAGGAGGGTTCTTCCCCGATGGAAAAGCATTATCACGTCAGTTAATTCTTGATCATACAGATACCTTGGACCAACGGGTTCTGGGTGGGCTAAGGAGAAATTCCAGAACAGGAACAACCCTCACACACCAAGCATTTGATGAATTAATTATTTCTTCTGTGAATAGGGAAAGATTTTGGAGAAGTTTCGACAGTATTGCCCAGGGCGTAGTTGAACAATTGCGCACACAACTGGCAGCCCTTGAAATGCTGGCACCGTTAACAAAGGAAGAATCAACAGCAGTAGACCAAGGTGCAGCTAAGGAAAACAATTATAAGGTTTGGCGTGATTTACGCGCCCAGTCACTATGGCAGTTTTTAGCAGCGTATTCTAAAATATTGAATCAAATCAAACACCAAGTCAAGCTGGTCAATCGTTTGGCGGGGAAAAAACAAAAGCTTGTTATTGATGAAAAAGCATTAATCATCGAAGAGACGTTAAAGGCATTTTTGACAGAAGATGCCAATGATCCGAATTTTGGAGAAAAATATGCGCCATACCGCGACCGCGTCAATGTTGCGCGCTGGGCGTTAGAATCACTACCCAATGATGCGCTAGAAAAGAAATGGGAACGTTTAACAAAGGCAGAACAAAGTTTGGGTATTGAAAAAACAATTGGCACAGTCCCAGGATTTGCACAAACCCCCAAAGGGTTAATTTCACAAGTTTCATCAACAACACTTCCTTCTGAATCAGCGTACAAGGCAGGCGCAAGCCAATTTGGATTTTTATTCTACCTTCTTAATAAATACGCAGAAGCAACAGCTACTGCCCAAGAATCAGGACTGCCAAAAGATGAACAATTGCGCCAGCATTACGAAGAGCGAGTAGCCATTTATTTAGAAGCGTTTCGCCGTTGGGGCATGGTTGCCGAACAAGACAAAGATTTAGCAGAGTATGAACAGGTATTTGAGAAATATGCGCTTAATGAACACGCCGGCGAAGGGATTTGGGATATCGGCTTTTTATTGCCGGGAAGGATAAATCATCTTCAAGACCTGGGATTTCCCAAAGAGGAGATCAAACAAGCTTTGATGGCCCAAGTTGAAAGGGTAGAAAAATCAGGAAAGGCATTAAGGCCAGGCATTGATTTACAAAGCGAACGGAGAAAGATTGAGGCAGCTGTCGAGAAAGCATTTAGCGCAGCGATGGCGACGGCTGTGCAGCCAGAGTTGTTCGAACAACCAGTTCAAACAGCTGTAAGGAATGCCGAGCACAGAAATACTGCTATAGAAGAATTTTTAACAACAAAGCCAACATGGCAACAGTTTGAACAATGGCTTGATAGAAAAGGAATCGAATCCGCTGCATTTAGTGGGGCACATGATGTGTATGGTGTGGACCTTCCTTCATGGTGGGGTAATTCAGAAGTCAGCGTCTATGACGCCCAAACAGGGTATCTGGCAACAGCAAATCTTTTGGACCACCACGAATCAAATCCAGCTGTTTATTTATTTGAATTAGAAGGCCAACAATTTGCCGTGTATTTTTCTGCAGCGATGAACACAAAATTAAGCACAACCGCCCGCCGCGGGGGGATTGACCTTAACGCCAACAATTTGAAAATGAATGTTGACGGAAAAGCCAATATCCAATTTAATAAAGCTATGATCGCAGAATTCCAAAAAGGTGATTTCTCAGGCGTCCGTCCTGAAATCCTAGGCATTACAAACTTACCAAGTATCTGGCCACTCTTCGGCATGGCTGACCCTGGGAAGCAACTCACCCAGATGGCGTCAATCTAACACCTAAAAATTATGAGTCGCTTAATCAAAATATTTTTGATTGTCTCTTTATTTCTGCAGCCACTGACGGGGTTTGCAGCCAACGCCCCCATGCCCATTCCCGGGACGATGGTGGGGTTAAGTTCAGCAATTAATCCAGCCTTGCTTAAAGGCTTGAAAGTCCATCCTGAAAATCCGTTATTGTTTGATTTCATCATTGATTTAGCCGATAGCAAGATGACAGCAGCAGATCCGAAGCTAAAGGTAGAAGCGGATAAGCTTATTAAATACTTTTTAGCTGCCTTAACCGTGCCGTATGAAAATGCCTGGGTAAACCTTTCTCCGTATGAAAAAGACCGCATTGTCCCCGAAGATTTAGGCCAAACCCAGATGGGCCGGGACATGTTAGCCCAAGATTACTTACTTAAACAATTAAACGCCTCTTTAATCCATCCTGATACCGACCTGGGTAAAAAGTTCTGGGCCAAGGTTTACCAAACAGCCAGTCAACAAGGACAAACAACGAATATTCCAGTCAGCACCTTTAATAAGGTATGGATCACGGCAGACCAGGCGGATGTCTTCGTAAGGAACAATGCGGCGTATGTCGTTGGCTGTCATTTAAAAGTATTAGTAGAAGAAGATTATCTGGCAGCCAAGAAAAACCAAGGCCAACCAGGGGACATGTCCCCGAAGGGGCCGTGTCCCCAAGCAGGTTGCCAAGCAAGTGAGGCAACGAATCTGAAAGCATCCCAGGTAAATCACCAAATGCAAAACGTGATGAAGGAAATAATCATTCCCGCAATCGAACGTGAAGTCAACACCGGTGAGCAATTTGCCGTGCTTCGTCAAATCTACAATGCCATGATCTTAGCGGCCTGGTACAAGAAGAATCTTAAAGAAGCATTGCTCACCCAAGTGTACGCCGATCGTGGCAAGACCTCAGGAATAGATATCAAAGACGAAAGTCAAAAGATTTATCAGCAGTACGTACAAGCCTACCGCAAGGGAGTATTTAATCTCATTAAGGAAGACAATGTCAGTGGCCAGGTAACCCCTAGAAAGTATTTTTCTGGCGGGGCAGTAGGTGTTGCCCAAGCGAGGGTAGTTAATGATCCTGTTCGTTTTACCGCTGCTGCATCCAGCGCCCAGTTGGTTGTTGCCCGTGCGCGTACCAATTCCAGTGCCGCGATGATTCAACCAGAACCTAACAAACCCGATCCAGCCTTACGACTTGCTGCGGCAAGACGGGCAAGAGAAATTTTGGCAGGCATAATGCCAGGGTTTCCAAACAGTGATTTACGAGCTGATCTACCAAGAAAACAAATCGAAGCAGCAGCAAGGGAAGCAGGAATAGAGACGATTAAAGAAGTAATGCCGTCTCAATTTTCCACTCCTGCTAGGCTCATCACACTGCCATTAAGCGGCATAGTTTTTGATCCTGTCTCGCATTTGCCGTATTTAAAATATAATAATCCACAACAAATAGGAGAAGTTTTATTTGTCAATGGAGATGGAAGGGAAGTAATAAGATATAGCAAAGATAATGACGGAACTATTAGAGCTGTTAAAGGACAAGATCAATGGGTGGCTGCGAGGTTTTCTAGCCTGGAAGTTTTTGACAACGCGAAACAGATAGCAGAAAGTAAAATAAAAAGAATTAACCGTGCACAAGCTAGATTGAGAAGGGTTGGAGAAGTGGGGAAAGGGTATCTTAAGTATATTGATTTTGAATTACGAAAAGAATTCTTCACCCGTCTGGAAATTATTGATGGTCGAACAGGAGAGACATATAGATTTGCCAGGTCGATCGATGGGCAGGTGATTGACACAAGGACACAAGAAAGGATTACGAACAATAATCCCGTGCTGTTGGGAGAAAAGATATTTATCAGGAAGCGCGGGACAACAATACGGGTGTCAGCAAGATATGAAGGGAATTTTTCATCAGGAACTTCTCTTATATTATTTAATGATCGCAGCGCTGCGATGGTCCACGATTCTCCGTCCGAAATACGCGCCCTGGTAGAAAAATATTTTCACGACATAAACGGGTTATCATCAGCTAGGGATACAGTGGAGATTATGAAAAATGCGCAGGAGATTGCGAATGCTGGAGAAAGATTAGGATTTAGAAATGTGCATTTGATTGAAAGGTCCGCAGTAGATGAAATTGTCGCTTTGCCGCCATTAATTTTAAAAGGTATTATTTTTGATCCGTATAATGGAAAGCCGCTATTGCGCTATGCCCGCCTTCATCCAAACGAACACCCCAACGAGCTGCTCTTTAAAGATATTGAGGGAGAAATCAGGTCGAGGGTTGTTGTGAATAATCTTGGGAAAGCGGAGACTACGATATATAAGGACCAGGACCATGCTTTAAAGCTTGCCCATCTGGCCCTGGACAAAAAAGATAAGGAGCTTAAGGCCGAAGAAAAGCAATTAAATTTAGAAGCCCAGGCATTGATGAACCAAAAAGTATACACGACCAGATTGCCCCAAGTTACAGTAATGGATATTGAAGGGCGCCAGCACGCATATGTAAACCAGAAAAGAACGCCCTTCACATCGTTTCAAGTCGGCTATCAGAACGCCACAGAGCTTCCAATCATATTTAATAAATCAGAAGGAGATCTTTTTCCATCAAGAAAAGGCTTAGGTAGCAAGAAAGTCATCACAACAGCAGGGGACCGTTTTGGAAAAACAGAGTATGAAAAATTTGTTGTAAAGAAAGGTGGAGGCCAAAACTGGAACATTATCCACATTAAGAAATATTTCCCTAAAGGAACAAAGCTGATTTTATATAATGAAAATCCCGTCAGCGCTGCCATGAATGCAGCCCTTACTCCTCGACGCGGGGGGATTGATTTAAACGCCAACAATTTAAAGATGAATGTCGACGGCACAATAGACATGGTCTTTAATGAGGCAATGGCAACAGATTTTAGAAACGGTAATTTTTCCGGCATCAGCCCGGAAATATTGGGAATTACCAGAATCGAAAACATTTGGTCTGTCTTTAACGCGGGATAAATTTGACACCGGCATTTTTATAAAGCATACTATACGCATATGAGCAGCACGTCCCCGAACAAGAAGTTATCCATTGGCGTAGAGCAAGAAATACATATCCTGCGCACCATCGTCGGCATCGCCTCCTCGGAGTTGGACTTAAGCCTTACCTTGCAGCTCTTGGTCAAAATAGTTACGGAAATGACCAAGGCTGATTCCGTATTTATTTATTTATTCGACGAGAAAAAAGAAAACCTCGTCCTGATGGCTTCTAAAACGCCCCATGCCAAGGAATTAGGCAGCATTATCTTAAAAGTAGGGGAAGGGATCACCGGCTGGGTGGCCAAAGAAAACAGACCTGTGGCGATTAAGGCGTTAGCCTATAAAGATCCGCGGTTTAAAAGTTTTGATGTTCTTCCAGAAGACCGTTACGAGGCCTTTCTTTCCGTGCCAATTATTTACAAGGGCAAGGCCATCGGGGTCATCAATGTGCAACACCGTCGGGAACAGGATTATTCAACAGGAACATTAAGCCTGCTTGAAATCATCGCCAAGCAAGTCGGCGGTGTTATCGACCACGCCCGTCTGTATGAGGAAACTAAAAAGAAGGCGGTGCAGTTTGATTCCTTAGTCAAGGTCAGCCAGTCCATTACTTCAGAACGATATCTGGATGAAATTTTAAACCTTATTGTGGTTGTGACAGCGGAAATGCTCAATTCCAAAATTTGTTCCATCATGCTCTTAGACGATAAAGGAACAGAGCTGTCCATAAAAGCCACGCAGAGTTTAAGTGAAGATTATAAACGCAAGCCCAATGTGAAAACAGATAACAGTTTAACAGGCAGTGTGATTAAAACTAAAAAACCGTTAGTTGTATACGATGTGCGCGATGAAGAAAAATATGCCTATCGGGACCTGGCTGTTAAAGAAGGGTTAACATCCATGGTGGCGGTGCCCATGATCGTCAAGGAAAAGGCCATCGGGGTTATTAATGTGTACACCATGGAACCGCATCGTTTTAACGACGAGGAATTAAATGTGTTGCAGATGGTGGCTAATCAAGCGGCAGTTGCTGTTGAAAATACCAAGCTCATGGAAGAAGCGCTCAAGGCCAAGGATGCGTTAGAAACTCGAAAGCTCGTCGAGCGGGCCAAGGGGATTCTAATGGCCATGAATAATTTATCCGAAGATGCGGCATACCGGTTAATCCACAAGAAAGCCATGGATTCTTGCCGAAGTATGAAAGAAATTGCAGAGTCGGTCATCCTCATGGCTGAATTTCAAAAAGGGATATAAAATTTTTTCTTGACAAAGCAATAACCGTAGGATATATTTGCAGCGTAGTTAAGATTTTTAAAAAGCATTTGAAGCGTTGACGTTTCAAATTTAGATCAAGGACATTGAAGTCCTCCCGGAATTAATTTTCCGGGAGGACTTTTTTTGTGCTTTGTTTGAGTTAAAGCTGAAGCAAAGCATCCTTAAGGCCACTGCCTTAAGGCAGGAGACGAAGGATCACAAACACCGAGGAGAACAAACAATGAAAACACAAAAAACACGCAGCATGATCCGTCAGATGGAACTGGTCGCTTTTGGCTTTGCTTTTTCAGTTATGGCCTTAGCCGCAGGTCTTTTTTGGGCGGTTGAAACACGCGTAGTTGCATAGGGTTAGAAAGAATCGATACCTGCAGCCATGGGGGTTGCAGGGCTTAATTCGCCTCTAGAAAAGTCTACAGGCGTGTATAACAGGAGGAGACGCAAATGGAAGCAACAAATCCGATCAATGCCGGTGATACGGCGTGGGTCCTGGTTTCGTCAGCCTTGGTTTTATTGATGACGGCCCCAGGTTTAGCACTGTTTTACGGAGGGATGGTCCGGCGCAAGAATGTCCTAGGGATTTTAATGCAATGTATGATTTGTTTGGCATTAATCAGCGTCCTATGGGTTGTGTACGGCTATAGCTTAGCTTTCGGTAAGGGAAATTCCTTTGTCGGCGGCTTAGGTTGGTTCATGCTTAACGGCGTTGGCCAAGAGGCAAATGCTGATTATGCAGGCACCATTCCACACTTGGCGTTCATGATTTTCCAAGCGATGTTCGCAGTCATTACGCCAGCGTTGATTATCGGATCTTTTGCAGAACGCATGAAGTTCTCCTCATTTTTGTTATTCACGGCCTTGTGGTTGACCTTTGTATATTGCCCAATCGCTCACATGGTTTGGGGTGTTGGTGGGTTAATTCGCGGATGGGGCGCTCTGGATTTCGCAGGGGGTACCGTTGTTCACTTAAATGCTGGGGTAGCAGGTTTAATCACAGCTTTGTATTTAGGTAAACGCGTTGGTGTAGACAAACCAGGGATGCACAATATTCCGTTTGTTGTCATCGGGGCAGCATTACTCTGGTTCGGTTGGTTTGGTTTTAACGCCGGTTCTGCCTTAGCCGCAAATGGTTTGGCTGCTCAAGCGTTTGTGACCACCAATACTGCCGCAGCTGCAGCAGCATTGAGCTGGGCACTTATGGAATGGATTTTTGCTGGTAAACCAACAACCTTAGGTGCTGCTTCCGGCGCTGTCGCAGGTTTAGTTGCCATCACACCTGCAGCTGGTTTCGTGGACATCAGCGGGGCATTATGGATTGGTTTATTAGTTAGCGTATTTTGTTACTTGATGGTTGCGGTGGTTAAAACCAAACTCGGCTACGATGATACCTTGGATGCTTTTGGCGTTCACGGGATCGGCGGTCTCTGGGGCGCTATTGCCACAGGTATTTTTGCGACCAAAGCTGTTAACAGTGCAGGTGCCGATGGCCTTTTATTAGGCAATGCCAACCAAGTCTGGTTGCAATTAATGGCTTGCGGGACTACAATCATATACACAGCAATTGTTACAGTGATTATCTGTTTTGTTGTGGATAAGATTTCTGGTTTGCGTGCCAACCAAGAAGAAGAAATCATGGGTCTGGATTTAAGCCAGCACCACGAACGTGCATATACGATCTTAGACTAAAAACCATTTGTCATTCCCGAACCTGCCTGCCGGCAGGCAGGTGTTTAAATCGGGAATCCAGAATACATTTGGGTCCCCGACTGAAGCGTTCGGGAACGACAAAGACCAGAGGAGATTATAATGAAATTAGTGATAGCTATTATTCAGCCTCATCGGCTCGAGGAAGTTAAACAAGAGCTATACGCAGCGAACGTCAATTTGATCACCGTTTCCGAAGTTTTAGGCCACGGCCGTCAGGTTGGGGTGGATGAATTCTACCGCGGCGTTAAGGAAACAGGGAATTTGCTGCGCAAAATCCAATTAGAAATCGCAGTTAACGAAGATTTCGTTGAACCGACGATTAAAGCGATTATCAAAGGCGCACGCACGGGAAAAATCGGGGACGGGAAAATTTTCGTCTTGGATTTACCTCGCGCTATTCGTATCCGTACTGGCGAAGAAGGTTCTAAAGCCATCGGTTAATTGCTTTAACGCTTGACTTCTTGAGTGCGCATGGATATCATTGCCCTAATTGGGGGCATTGAGGTCTCCATGCACAAAGAGCAAGGAAGCTCAGTCTAAAATAAGGGACTTTTATCTAAAAGCCTCTTGTTTTAAGGCTGGGCTTTTTTGTTTTTTAAAGGCATAGGTGCCGCAGGGTCCGTCGACGGACAATCATTCAGTGAAGAAAGGAAAAAGATAGGATGAGGCATGGAAACAATGAATCAAATCAGTGCCGGAGATACGGCATGGGTGTTGGTGTGTGCAGCATTGGTTTTGTTGATGACGCCGGCGTTAGGGTTTTTTTATGGAGGAATGGTCCGTCGTAAAAATGTATTGGCAATTTTAATGCAGTGCATGGCGTGTTTAGGGGTGATTAGCATTCTGTGGGGCGTGTATGGGTATAGTTTGGCGTTTAGCAAAGGCAATGCCGTGTTTGGGTACTTACACTGGTTTATGCTTAAAGGGGTTGGCGCAGCTCCAAACGCAGATTATGCACCGACGATTCCGCATGCAGCGTTTATGATTTTTCAGTGCATGTTTGCGGTGATTACGCCGGCAATCATCTGTGGTTCGTACGCAGAGCGGGTTAAGTTTTCCGCATTTTTGTTGTTTACTGCGTTGTGGTTGACCTTTGTGTATTGCCCGATGGCGCATATGGCCTGGGCCACCGACGGGCTCATGCGTTCATGGGGGCTTTTGGATTTTGCCGGCGGCACGGTTGTTGAAATCAATTGCGGGGTGGCAGGGTTGGTGACGGCGTTGTTCTTAGGCAAACGTTTAGGAATCAATCATCCCACGCTACATAATTTGCCCTTTGTGGTTTTAGGGGCAGCGTTATTGTGGTTTGGCTGGTTGGGCTTTAACGCAGGGTCTGCGTTATCCGCTAATGCGGTTGCAGTTAATGCCTTTGTGACAACCAATACCTCTGGGGCTATGGCAGCAATCACCTGGGCTGTTGTGGAATGGCTGTTAACCGGAAAGCCAACGATGTTTGGGACGGTTTCCGGTGCTGTTGCCGGCTTGGTTGCCATCACCCCATCGTGTGGCTTTGTAGATTTTTCAGGGGCCTTGGTTATTGGGGCCTTAGCAGGGGTTGGCAGTTATTTTGCGGTAGGGGCCTTAAAGCCCAAGTTGGGGTATGATGATTCCCTGGATGCTTTTGGTGTTCATGCCGTGTGCGGTTTTATTGGGATTATAGGAATTGGGCTGTTGGCTACCAAGACAGTCAATTCAGCGGGCGGTGATGGTTTATTGTTGGGCAATCCAGCGCTTTTGTTTTCCCAGTTTAAGTGCGCGGTATTTGCTGCTGCCTACTGTGCTGCAATGACATGGTTAGTTTGCTTGGTAACCAATAAAATTATCCCCATGAGGGTAACCCAGGAAGATGAGGTGATGGGGCTAGATTTGACCCAGCACCATGAGCGAGCGTACACTATTTTAGACTAATTAATAAAAAAAGTTTTAAAAAGCTCCTAACTCATATGTTTATCAATGGGTTAGGAGCTTTTCATTTATTTGACAATGCAAGGACATATGGTATTCTTTCCTATCCTTATATCATATTCAAAAAATCCCGTTTTGGCTGTATTTTAATAACCTGATATTGGAGCTGCTATGTTTAAACGTCTTATTTCAATGTCTGTTCTTTTGACTTTTTGGGCAAGCGTTATCTGTCCTCCAAACACGGTACAAGCTGCTTCTTTATTGGGTTTGCCAGAACCAGGCCAAATGGTTTCTTTAACGAGCGCGTATTCTCCGGCTTTAATCAAAGGCATCACCCTAGATCCCAAGAATCCATTCAAGTTTGACTTTATTATTGATACTGGCAAAAAAATTGGGGACGTCCCTAATTTAAAGGCAGAATCTACAAAACTCATCAAATATTTCCTAACCGCCTTAACGGTTCCCGAGCAAGATTTGTGGGTTAACCTGTCTCCTTACGAAAAAAATCGCACCTTGCCGCAAAATTTGGGGCAAACAATGATGGGCCGGGATATGTTGGCCCAAGATTATATTCTTAAGCAATTGACCGCGTCGCTCATTTATCCGGAAAAAGAATTAGGGAAGGAATTTTGGAAAACAGTTTATGCTAAGGCCCAGCAAACCTATGGGACAACTGAAATCCCCGTGAATACTTTTAACAAGGTATGGATTGTTGCGGATAAGGCAGAAGTGTATGAGCATGGCCAAAGTGCCTTTGTCACCGGCGCGCATCTTAAAGTTATGCTGGAGAGTGATTATCTAGCCATTGAGAAGAACCAACGCCAACCCGGGGACATGTCCCCGAAGGGGCCGTGTCCCCAAGCCGATTGCCAAGCAAATGAGAAAACGAATACGAAAGCACCCCAGGTAAACCACCAACAGCAGAACGAAATTATTAAAGATCTCATCATCCCCGAATTAGAAAAAGAAGTTAACGAAGGCAAGAATTTCGCCCCCCTTCGCCAAATGTTTTATTCCATGATCTTAGCGAGCTGGTACAAATTGGCATTGAAGGATGCAGCGCTTTCTAAATTGTACGGTAATCAAAGCAAGGTCAAGGGAGGTGTTAACACCGACGATCCCTCGAAGATCAATCAAATTTACGAACGTTATGTTCAGGCCTATAAAAAAGGCGTGTTTAACTATATAAAGGAAGAGCCTGTCGTTTCCCTCCCACCTGTGGGGAGGGTTAGGGAGGGGGGCAATACAACACCCCGCAAATACTTCTCCGGCGGTCTACAAATGTGGGGACAGTCAACAGTTGCTGCCATGATCACCCGTCAGTACGATCAACCTCAAATTGCTCAAAGCTTTGTCGACGGACTAGGAACAACTATTACGGTCACAGCAGCGATGAATGCCCCAAAACAAACATCACCGACGAGCACTGCCTCAACAAGTGCAGCGATGAATACGATTCGACCAATCGGGGATCAGGCTCGCCCAGCGACGATGTCCTTGCAGTATGCAGATGGAAATCCTCAGGGAGTTATCAACCAAGGGCTACAATCCCCTTATCCGTTAGCACGAGCGTATGCGATAGAACTTGCAGCACAAAACAATTTAGAAAATTTAGTTTTAGGGCAGACGATTGTTGAATTATTACAAGGAGTCGATGCTCAGGAGGAAATAAATAGGGAAGTAGCGGTTGTGACTGCTGGAGTTATTGCGCAATATCCAGAGAAATTCTCCCAGCATGTTAACGAAGCAAACAAGGTACTCAATCAAGGATTACACGAGTCCAGTCGAATCCAACTTGCTGTGTTAACGGCGATCCATCATAGATCAGATAAATTCTTAGTTAACAATATTTCATATACCGATGTAGAACAATTACTGGGATTATTGACCCAAATTCACGGAAATAATTTGCCGTATAAAATGGCTGTGTTTATTGACAAGAATCTTGACAAATTTAAAGATTTGCCGGATCTTCAAGAATGGGCGAAGCAAGTGCTTGATTTTGTTCAAATTAAAATCGAATCAGGCCGGGGAAATCAATTGCCCGCGGATGCTTTATATGCGGTACATTATCTTATTGAACGTGAGCCACGGACGGTGTTGGAAATGGCTGGGGCGCTTTTTGAAACTATAATGGTCCCCTTTGATCCTTACAAGACGGGCACAAGAGCACTAATAGAATTTATCAATAGGCAACCAGCATCCTCAGTAGCCCCTGATACAGCCAAAGCTGTATTAATCGCAGGAATAAGATTTTCTAACCCCAACTTGTTTAGCGCGGCGATGACATCGGCCAAAGATGTAACCTTGCCGGCCGGAGATACGGTGGCAGTCAGGCTTAATCATGATGGGGCATGGAATTTGGATTTTATTTTATCCGGCCAGGTGTGGCTGGAAAGAAAAGGACAGGTCATTACCATTTATCATGATTCTTTAAGTGAACCGCTAGTACTTGAAGATGGACGCACCATTAAAGAGCCATTAAAAGTAAATGGTTTAAACGTTTTAAATGTCCGACGAGAAGGAAAAACAGTTACATTTGAGAACATGAGCCCCCAAAAAGAGGAAAGAATAGCAGCGATTGTCTCGCCAGAGGCAAGGGTTGAGGAGTTTAAACTGGTTTATCGGGAAAAATTTATTGGGGGAAACCCTGTTTCCCACCGTGAAGAAATAAATTTCCTTGAAAACAGCAATGTAAGCACTTATTTAAACCACCATCATGACGGTACGTTTTCTTTAAGCCTTAAAAATAATTTAAAAAAAGAGAATTTTCCGTTTATGGTTACATTGGGGAGCAATGCCAAGATTGCCAAAGCCATTGCCCAATCATCAACAATAACGATTTTACGAGCCCTTGCCAGTGCGTCTTTGGAAAAAGTAGGGGAGGCCTTACCGTCACAAGAGAGATGGTTGGAAATGGCACGTTTTGTGGGAATGTCTTTATCTGCCGATTTTCTAAAAAGCGCGGCGATGATAACTCTCAAAGAGGTCAAAGAAGGAATTTACGAGCCACTTAAACAATTAGGAAGTAGCCTTAAAACCCGTCGAACACCAACAGCGCTTTTGAATAGTTATTACGAAGCTGCTTTTAATGGACCAAATGATTTGCGCTTAGGCCAGGAAAACTCCAGAGCTTTAATGTGGGATATTGAGAAAGTTTTGGAAGATTCCTCGTGGAGTTTTCGAGCTCCTCAAGAATTTGAAAATCTAAAAGCGCGGGTCGTTCAATTAGAGGCAAAAGATGGGCGATTACAGGAAAATGTAAGCGAACATTTAGAAGACGCTTTAATAACAGCTGATCAAAGTCGATTTGTTCCACCAGCAGTTAACATGGAAGCAATGAATCAAATAGCACAAGGAAAGAATCCCCAAAACACAACTGGGGGGATTGATTTGAATGCCAAGAATATGGGCATGACAGTATCCAAAGACGCCCAGGGTGGTGTTAAAGTCAATTATGATTCAGCGATGATTAGCCGTATGCAAAGCCCAGATTTCGTCGGATTAGAACCATTAATTATGGGTATTCACCTTACCCCAATGAATCGTATTTTGCCGTTATTGGGACTTGCTCCGCGTCAAGAACAGATGAAATTAGCTGGCGTATAAAATTTTATGATATACTTATTTTAAATGAGCCCAACGGTTTTTAACTATCGTAGTTATCATTTTTATTTTTTCTCACGAGAAGAAACCCGTATTCATATTCATGTTTCGTGTTCCGATGGTGAAGCAAAATTTTGGCTTGAGCCAGTCATTGCTCTGGCAACCAACTATGGTTTAAGTCAAAAACAATTAAAAGAAATTCAGCGGATTGTGGAGGCACATAAAAATGAAATTAAGAAATCCTGGCAAAAACACTTTAAACGTTGAAGTTACACAAATCTCACCTAATGGTGTTTGGCTTATCGCAGCAGACACAGAGTATTTTTTATCTTATGAAGACTATCCATGGTTTGAGAATGCCACAGTTTCTCAAATTCATAATGTGCAATTGACACAAGGGTTTCATCTGCGTTGGCCTGATTTGGATGTAGATTTAGAGCTAGATTCCTTAGTACATCCGCAACAATACCCACTCAAATATGTGAAATAAACGCATATTTAGCAGGCCTGCCTGCCGTTAGGCAGGGACAAAAATACTTGACATTTTTGGGCTTAGGAATTATTATTAACTCTCTTAAAGAGGGCAAAGACGTCCTCCTTGAACCACCGAAGTTCGTGTGTCTCAAGGAGGACTTCGTTTTTTTAGGGACTTTATTAACAGCTAACGATAAACAAATCAAGGGGGTTGTTCTATGAGTCAAGCTCGTGAAGAAGTGATTCAAGCCTGCGCCGATGAATCTTGCGGCTGCGAAGAAACATTCAGCGCCAATTTGCCAGAGTATTTCGGGCATAATGTGTTTAATTTAAAAGCCATGCGCGAATATCTTTCGCCCAAGGCCTTTGAATCCATCAGCAAAACCGTCAAGGAAGGTGGCAAATTAGACCCAGCCATCGCCGACGAAGTTGCTGAAGGGATGAAAAAATGGGCGATTGCCAAGGGTGCCACCCATTTTACCCACTGGTTCCAACCGCTCACAGGAACAACGGCTGAAAAGCATGATTCGTTTATTTCTTGGGATGACAAAGGCGGCATCGTCTTAAGTTTTTCCGGTAAAGAATTAATCCAAGGTGAACCTGACGCGTCTTCCTTCCCATCGGGCGGCTTGCGTGCAACATTTGAAGCACGCGGGTACACAGGATGGGATCCTACATCTCCTGCATTCATTAAAGAAGGTCCAGAAGGGGCTACACTATGCATCCCAACCTTCTATATTGGGTATCACGGGGAAGCCTTGGATAAGAAGACGCCTCTGTTACGTTCCATGACCGCTTTATCCAAACAAGTCTGCCGCTTAGCTGGTCTTTTTGGTATTGATACCAAGGGTAAGCGTGCATATTGCACCTTAGGGCCAGAACAAGAATATTTCTTAATTGATAAAGTTCATTATGAAGCTCGTCTGGACTTGGTGCAAACCGGCCGCACATTATTTGGCCGCAAACCTGCCAAGCACCAGCAACAGGAAGACCATTATTTTGGCGCTGTCAAACCGCGCATCATGGCCTTCATGGAAGATTTGGATCGCACCTTGTGGGGCTTAGGCATTCCTTCTAAAACACGCCACAACGAAGTTGCTCCTGCGCAATATGAAATGGCCCCGATTTATGAAGATTTAAATATCGGCGTTGACCACAACATGATTGCCATGGAAGTCATGCGTCAATTAGCAGATAAGCACGGCTTGGTATGTTTGTTGCATGAAAAACCATTCGCCGGTAGTAATGGTGCTGGTAAGCATAATAACTGGTCTGTCGTCGGGCCAGATGGTAAAAATTGGCTGTATCCTGGAAAGACCCCGCATGAAAATGCCAAGTTCTTAACCACGTTATGCGCTATCATCAAGGCCGTTGATACCTACGCAGATTTATTGCGTGTGACTGTTGCCACTGCAGGTAACGATCATCGTTTAGGTGCGAATGAAGCACCTCCAGCAATCGTGTCCATTTTCTTAGGGGACCAATTATTCGACATCGTCGAGCAAATTGAAAAAGGTGGAGCTAAATCTTCTAAAGAAGGTGGCAGCATCCACGTTGGGGTTGATGCCTTGCCAACCTTGGCTAAGGACACCACAGATCGCAACAGAACGTCTCCCTTTGCTTTTACCGGTGCGAAGTTTGAATTCCGCGCGGTTGGTTCCAACCAAAATCCGTCGGCAGCGAACATGGTGCTCAATACCATTGTTGCCCAGGCGATTAGTGAAATTTGCGATCAATTGGAAGCAGATAAAAAAGCAGGCAAGAATTTTAACCAAAGCTTGCAGGCCATTTTGCAAGCCATCATTAAAAAGCACAAACGCGTGCTCTTTAATGGCGACGGTTATACCAGCCAATGGCATGCAGAAGCTAAAAAACGTGGGTTACCGAATTTTAAAACCACGCCAGAAGCTTTAGAAGCCATCAAGGTGAAAAAGAATATCGACGTGGTTGTCAAGCACGGCGTGTTGACCGAAAAGGAAGTTGCTTCCCGTTATGAAATCAACAAGCATGCGTATGACACTGTCATTGTGTTAGAAGGCGATTGTGCTTTGACCATGGCCCGCACCCAATTTATTCCGTCGGCCTTGGAATACCAAGCTCAGTTAGGTGCAACAGCTAAATCTGTAATCCAAAAGAAATTGCTCAAGACAATTTCCGGATTGATTGATAAATCCATCACCGCATCAGATGCCTTGGAAGCTGCCTTAGAAAAGCATGATTCGTTAAAGATCAATGCAGGCATGTCCAAGTTACGTGAAGCCATTGATGCGTTAGAAGAATATGTGCCATCAGCAATTTGGCCAGTTCCTTCTTATGCACAAATGTTGTTGATGAATGCGTAAAAATTAAGAAAATTAGGGACAGCGCCCTATTTTGTTCAAAAGCAAAAAAAAGAGCGCTGTCCCTAATTTTTTTTATAATATAATTACACCGATGATCCTTATTATTAAGCATATCGATATTGAAGGCCCAGGCACGTTAGGAGAGTTCTTAGACAACAAGAAAATTCCTTACCGCATCATAGATTTGGGCGCTGGGCAAGCGCTTCCTGACGATCCGAAAGAATATCAGGCCGTAGTTGTTTTAGGTGGGCCAATGAATGTCGACGAGGAATTGCAGTATCCGTGGCTGGTTGCGGAAAATAAATTTATTCAAAAAGTTTTAGCAGATCGTGTTCCCTTTTTGGGAATTTGCCTAGGCTCACAGCTGCTTGCCAAGGCAGCAGGTGCTAAGGTAGGGAAATCTCCCGTTAAAGAAATTGGCTGGTATAATGTGCAGTTAACAAAAACAGGAGCAAAAGATCCACTATTTCAAGGGTTTAAAGAAAATGAGCCTGTTTATCATTGGCATGGCGATATGTTTGAAATTCCCTCTTCGGGAACATTGCTCGCAACAGCCCAGGGCTGCCCGCATCAGGCATTAAAAGTAGGAACTAATGCCTATGGTTTGCAATTTCACGTCGAGGTCACAGACGTAAGTATTAAAGAATGGTGTGATGAATATGCCCAGAATGATCTCCCTGGCCGTCGGGAACATATTAAAGTGATGATAGATGGCTATAAAAAATACGAGCAGCAGTTTCGTTCACAGGCAAATCGCATTTATGAAAATTTTCTAAACATGATATGAAGATAGCCCTAGCCCAAATTAATACCATCGTCGGAGATTTAGCTGGAAATACCAAGCGTATGGCAACGCTGATTGATGAGGCCCGCCTGCGCAAAGCACAGCTTGTGGTGTTTCCGGAACTCGCCATTTGCGGTTACCCGCCGGAAGATTTATTGCTCAAGCCGCATTTTATAGACGCCAATATCAGGGCAGTGGATGCCTTGGCCAAAAAAACCAAGGGCTTAAGCGTCCTCGTTGGCTTTGTTGATAGCGATGGGGCAGGTAAGGCATATAATGCTGCGGCTTTGATTGTCGACGGGAAGGTTAAAAAAGTTTATCGCAAGCAACAACTGCCCAATTATGGAGTGTTTGATGAGAAAAGATATTTTACGTCCGGGACAGATGACGGAATAGCGATTGCTGCAGATATAAAAATTGGCATCAGCATCTGTGAAGATATATGGATCGACGGGCCTATTTGGACCAAACAGGCACCCAAGGCAGATGTTCTTATAAATATTTCTTGCTCTCCGTATGAAGTAGGTAAATTAAAGGCTCGTGAAGCTTTATTGTCCCGACGGGCCAAGCAAATTAAAAAGCCCATCGTATATGTCAATCTAGTTGGTGGCCAGGATGAGTTGGTGTTTGATGGGGCAAGCATGGTTGTTGGCCCTGATGGAAAAGTTTTAGCACGGGCCAAGCAGTTCGAAGAAGAGTTGTTGATTGTGGATTTAGAAGGTGATGCCTTAAGCATCGCCCCAATGCTCGAGGAGGATGCTGAAATTTACCAGGCCTTGGTCTTGGGGACCCGCGATTATGTGTACAAAAATGGCTTTAACAAGGTGGCGTTAGGTTTAAGCGGAGGCATTGATTCTGCCTTGGTTGCCTGCATTGCCGTCGACGCCTTAGGCCCTGACAACGTCATGGGCTTTTCCATGCCGACAAAATTTAACAGCAAGGGTACCAAATCAGATGCGCGGCTTTTAGCAGAGAATTTAGGGATAGCCTTTAAAGAAATTCCGATTCAGAGGATCTATGAAGGATATTTAAAATTATTAAATCCGTTATTTGAAGATGCTCCAGCCAATAGCGCCGAGGAAAATGTGCAGGCCCGCATTCGAGGTAATATTTTAATGGCCTTGTCTAATAAATTTGGTTGGCTGGTTTTGACGACGGGAAACAAAAGCGAGATGGCCGTTGGCTACTGCACCTTATACGGGGATATGTCGGGCGGTTTTGCCGTCATTAAAGATATTTTTAAAACCAGGGTGTATTCCCTGATGCGTTGGCGTAATTCCCAAGGACGTAAGGCCGTGGTTCCTAAAACTATTTTACTGCGTGCCCCGACGGCAGAATTAAAACCCAACCAAACAGATGAAGCATCCCTTGGTTCCTATGAAGATTTGGACCGTGTGCTTGAAGCCTATGTGCAGCGGCACCAGTCGTTGGAAAATATTGTTGCCCAAGGTTTGGACAAATCCTATGTCCAAAAAACTTTAAAGCTCGTCGACATTAATGAATATAAAAGACGCCAAGCTCCACCAGGGATAAAGATTAGCCTAAGAGCATTTGGCAAGGATTGGCGTTTGCCGATTACCAATAAATACAGGGAATAAATGAAGCTGTCGATTATTGTTCCAGTATTTAATGAAGAGCACACCATCATTGAAGTGATTAAGCGTATTGAGGCTGTTGTCCTGCCCCTTGGGGTTGCGCGTGAAATTGTGGTGGTGGATGATGGTTCTACAGATACAACCCCAGAACGATTGCTTCCTATTGCAGGTGAAGGGCGTATTCGCATGGTTCGCCAAATGAACCAAGGCAAAACCGCAGCCCTGCTTTCCGGATTAAGACAAGCCACAGGGGATATCTTTCTTATTCAAGATGCGGATTTTGAATATGATCCAAAGCATTACCCTGCGTTAATCGCACCAATTTTAGAAGGCCGTTCTCGTATTGTGTACGGTTCCAGATTTTTGGGGTCTATTGAAGGGATGTCTAAGCTTAATCGTTGGGGCAATTGGTTTTCAAACAAGGTTTTTAATGCCCTGTATGGAACTGACCTGACCGATATCAATACCTGTTTTAAGGCTTTTACCCGTCCATCATGGGAAGGAACAGTGATCACCTCTCAAGGTTTTGCTTTTGAAACTGAGTTTACAGTTAAAATGTTAAAAAAAGGCAATACAGTGATGGAAGTTCCAATTAGTTATACGGCCAGAAGCCCTCAACAAGGTAAAAAGATGAATTTTTGGGCTGCCATCCGCATGTTTTGGCCCATTATAAAGTATCGTTTTGCCCACTAATTTAGACCCCCATTGTTGCATAATTTTGATTGCATTTTTTATTGAAACCCACTAAAATACGCATTCCTTAAAAGTACTTAAGTTGTTTGTTTTTATTAACTTTTGTTTGAGGTGAAATTAGATGTACCCTCCAAAACAGGGCCTTTATGATCCGCAGTTTGAAAAAGATAGTTGCGGTGTCGGCTTTATAGTCAATATCAAAGGAAAGAAATCTCACGATATTGTCAGGCAAGGACTTCAGATCTTGGAAAACCTCACCCATCGCGGGGCTTGTGGGTGTGATCCTGAAACTGGGGACGGCGCTGGTATTTTAATCCAAATGCCAGACCAGTTCTTCCGTCGTGAATTAGCTAAATTAGAAATCACCTTGCCACCAGCAGGCGATTATGGTGCAGGGCTGGTTTTCTTGCCACCTTCCTTAGAAGACCGCAACGTCATCGAGGAATGGACCGAGCATATTATCCACGAAGAAGGTCAAAAATTATTAGGTTGGCGTGAAGTGCCCCACGAACCGACAAAAATCGGCCGCGTGGCCCGTTCAGTCATGCCTTCGTTTAAGCAATTATTTATTGCCCGTGGTAAAAAAACCGCTCCAGAAGATTTTGACCGTAAGCTGTATGTGATCCGCAAACGCTTATGGAAAAAAGTCTATGCTTCGACGTTATCCCAAAAGAATTTTTATTATTTTTGTTCCTTAAATAGCCACACCTTGGTGTATAAAGGCCAGCTCATGTCGGAGCAGGTGGACAGGTTCTTTCCTGATTTAAGCGATAAGGACATGGTTTCTGCCATTGCTTTAATCCATTCACGTTATTCAACGAATACCTTCCCAAGCTGGTCGTTGGCCCACCCGTACCGTTTGGTGGCCCATAATGGGGAAATTAATACCTTGCGCGGCAACATCAATTGGATGCATGCCCGGGAAAAACAATTTATCAGCAAGGCTTTTGGCGACGATCTAAATAAAGTATTGCCCATTGTTGTTCCTCACGGGTCTGATACCGCGACCTTTGATAATGTTTTAGAAATGCTGGTCTTGGCTGGCCGTTCATTGCCGCATGCAGTGATGATGATGATCCCGGAAGCGTGGAGCGGTCATCAGGAAATGGACCCGGCAAAGAGGGCCTTTTACGAATACCATTCCTGTATTATGGAACCATGGGATGGGCCAGCAGCGATTGCTTTTTCCGATGGCCGGTACATGGGAGCGGTGCTCGACCGTAATGGTCTTCGCCCGTCGAGATATATTGTCACCAGCGATGATTTGGTCGTCATGGCATCCGAAGCTGGGGTATTGCCCATTGATGAACGCACCATTATTTCCAAAGGCCGTTTGCAACCAGGCAAGATGTTCTTAATTGATACTTTAGAAGGTCGCATCATCGATGATTCTGAAATCAAGGCAAAGCATGCCAACCAACAGCCGTATAGCACCTGGCTTAAGGAAAATATCGTCGACATTCGCGCTTTAGCAAAACCAAAGAAGGTGCAAGGTTTAAATGATCGCACCTTGGTTGAACGTCAACGCGCCTTCGGATATACGCTGGAAGATTTGAAAATCATTTTAATGCCCATGGCTCAAGGGGAAGAAGCAACAGGGTCCATGGGTTCGGATACGCCAGTGGCTGTTTTATCCGAGCGTCCGCAGCTATTGTATAATTATTTCAAGCAATTGTTTGCCCAGGTTACCAACCCGCCTATCGACGCTATTCGTGAAGAAATCATCATGGCGGAAGATATGATGTTAGGGCCCGAAGGCAATTTGCTTAATGAAACGCCCCAACACGCGCATCGCTTATGGATCCAGCACCCTGTGCTGACGAATGAAGAATTAGAAAAAATCGCGCACGTGGACGTAGGCTCTTTAAAGACAATCACATTATCGTCGCTATTTAAAAAAGAAGATGGCCCCAAGGGGTTAGAACTCGCCCTGGAAGAATTATTTAAGAAAGCAGACGAAGCAATTGCTTCAGGCAGCAGCATTTTGATTTTATCTGACCGTCAGGTCAATGCGAAAAATGTTCCAATCCCAGCAGCCTTGGCTATTGGCGGCTTGCACCACCACTTAATTCGTCAGGGCACCCGCACCAAGGTGAGTTTGGTTGCAGAAACCGGCGAAGCAAGGGAACTGCACCATTTTGCAGTGCTTATTGGATATGGCGCCAATGCGGTTAATCCTTATTTGGCTTTTGAAAGCATTGAAGCCTTAATTAATGAAGGCAAATTTGAGACGGAACTAACCATTAAGGATGCAGAAAAGAATTTCTTAAAAGCCTGCCACAAGGGCTTGTATAAAATTATTTCCAAGATGGGAATTTCTACCATCCAATCCTACTGCGGGGCCCAGATTTTTGAGGCCGTTGGTTTGGGCAATGACTTAGTGGATAAATATTTTACCGCAACCCCGTCGCGCATTGGGGGCATTGATATTTTAACTGTTGCCCAAGAATCCCTTAAGCGCCATGACATAGGCTATCCTGTATTCCCGTCGAATGATGAGATGTTAGAAGAAGGCGGTGATTATCATTGGCGCAAAGAGGGAGAATATCACCAATTAAATCCAACCTCCATTGCCTTGCTGCAGCATTCGGTCAAGAGTGGGGATTATAAAATATTTAAGCAGTTTTCTAAATCGGTCAATGAGCAAAACCACATCATTGCCAATATCCGCGGGCTTTTGCAATTTAAACAAGGGCATTCGATTCCTTTAGCAGAAGTGGAATCAGCGTCCGAAATTGTTAAGCGTTTTGCGACGGGCGCGATGAGCTACGGGTCTATTTCTAAAGAAGCACACGAGACCTTAGCCATTGCCATGAACCGTTTAGGAGGTTTTTCCAATACTGGCGAAGGTGGCGAAGACCCTGCACGTTTTAAAAAGGAAGCGAATGGCGACTGGAAACGTAGCCGGATTAAACAGGTTGCCCAAGGCCGCTTTGGGGTGACCATTGATTATTTAGTGAATGCCGACCAATTGCAAATTAAGATGGCGCAAGGGGCGAAACCTGGTGAAGGCGGGCAACTTCCTGGGCACAAGGTTTCCAAAGAAATTGCTAAAACACGTTATACCACGCCGGGGGTGCAGTTAATTTCTCCGCCACCGCACCATGATATTTATTCGATTGAAGATTTGGCACAATTGATCCATGATTTAAAAAATGCCAATCCTCGGGCGATGATTTCCGTTAAATTAGTTTCTGAAGTTGGGGTTGGGACAATTGCTGCCGGTGTGTCTAAAGGAAAAGCAGACCATGTGTTAATTTCTGGTTTTGAAGGCGGGACAGGTGCTTCTCCACAAACATCGATTAAGCATGCAGGCTTGCCCATGGAACTTGGCATCGCCGAGACCCAGCAAGTTTTAGTTATGAATGATCTGCGTGGTCGTATCCGCGTGCAAACCGATGGCCAGTTAAAAACCGGGCGAGATGTAGCGATTGCTGCCATGTTAGGAGCCGATGAGTTTGGTTTCTCGACGACAGCCCTAGTGACCATGGGATGTATCTTGTTACGTAAATGCCATTTAAACACCTGCTCCGTCGGTGTTGCTACCCAAGACCCGGAATTGCGCAAGAAATTCGACGGGAAACCGGAATATGTGGTTAATTTCTTTACCTTTATTGCCGAAGAAGTGCGCGAGATCATGGCCCAACTTGGTTTTCGTAAATTTGAAGATATGGTTGGCCGTGTCGATATGTTAGACACTAAGGACACCATCGAACACTGGAAGGCCAAAGGCATTGATTTAACAAATATTTTGCATAAGGCGGATGTGCCAAAAGAAGTAGCCATCCATCACGTGTCTACCCAGGACCATGCATTAGAAAAAGCGTTGGATAATGAGCTGATCGCTAAATGCAAAGGGGCTATTGAAACGGGTAAGCCAGTATCTATTGAAGCAACAGTGCGTAACATTAACCGTACCGTCGGGACAATGTTATCTTCAACGGTTGCCCAAAAGTATGGCTTAGCGGGCTTGTCGGATGATACGATTAAAATTTTACTTAAAGGTTCAGCTGGCCAAAGTTTCGGTGCCTTTTTAGCGCACGGGATTACCTTTACCCTAGAAGGGGAAGCCAACGATTATGTGGGCAAAGGGTTATCGGGTGGCCGCATGGTGATCTATCCTTCGAAAGAATCGAAATTTGTGCCTGAAGATAATATCATCGTCGGTAATGTTGTGTTGTATGGGGCAATTTCCGGCGAAGTATTTTTTAGAGGTTTAGCAGGTGAACGTTTTGCCGTACGTAATTCCGGGGCCAGTGCAGTTGTGGAAGGCATTGGAGACCATGGGTGCGAATATATGACCGGTGGCCGTGTTGTTGTATTAGGTCCGACGGGACGTAATTTCGCCGCAGGGATGTCCGGTGGGATCGCCTATATTTGGGACCGCAATAATACTTTCCAGAAAAATTGCAACCCAGGCTTGGTGGATTTGTTCCCCGTCAAGGAAGCGGGCGATGTTTTGGAATTGCGTAGCCTTATTGAAAAGCATGCGCAATTAACCAAAAGCACGGTGGCACAAGGGATATTAAATAACTGGGCTAATGAACTTCCCAGATTTGTTAAGGTATACCCACGGGATTATCGTCGGGTACTTGAAGAAGCATTGGCTATTAAAAATCAATCTGAAAAAGCGGTGGCGTAAATGGGTGATGTTAAAGGATTCATGAAATACCCCCGCCAGGAATATCGCAAAGATCCTGTCGAGGAACGCGTTAAGCATTATAAAGAATTCATTGATCTTCCCTCTGAGAAAGAAATGCAAATTCAGGGAGCAAGGTGCATGGATTGCGGCGTTCCTTTTTGTCAGAATGGTTGCCCTATCGGCAATATTATTCCTGACTGGAACGATTTAGTTTTCCGTGGCCGTTGGGAAGAGGCTATTGAGCGTCTGCATAAAACCAATAATTTTCCTGAATTCACTGGCCGCGTGTGCCCAGCGCCATGTGAGAATTCCTGCGTGCTGGCGATTAATGATCCAGCGGTGACCATTAAAAATATTGAACTTTCCGTCGTCGAATATGCTTATAACAAAGGGTGGATTAATCCCCAGCCTCCGAAGCACCGTACCGGACAGAAGATTGCCGTTATTGGCTCAGGCCCTGCTGGGTTAGCATGTGCCGACCAATTAAATAAAAAAGGGCACAAGGTCACAGTTTATGAGAAAAATGAAGTGATCGGTGGCTTATTGACCCTGGGGATCCCGGATTTTAAATTAGAAAAATGGGTGGTGGAACGCCGGATTAACCGTATGGCCGAAGAAGGCGTTACGTTTAAAACTGGACAGCATGTCGGCGTTAATGTGTCTGCTAAGGAATTGGCAGAAAAATATGATGCCGTGGTTTTATGCGGAGGGGCAGAGCACGCACGGGAATTAAACGTGCCCGGCCGCGAACTGGAAGGCGTTTACCAGGCCATGTATTTCTTGCCGCAACAAAATTTACGCAATAATAATTACTCGACGGAGAAATTTATCCGTACCTATACCGATCATGTTGGCCAAGTTAAGCCAGCCACCGATCAGCCCATCACAGCCAAGGGCAAACATGTGATTGTCTTAGGTGGCGGGGACACGGGTTCAGATTGTGTGGGAACATCGAATCGTCAAGGGGCTTTATCTGTCCGTCAATTTGAATTGATGCCCAAGCCGCCGCAAAGCCGTACAAAGGACAATCCGTGGCCCAATTGGGCATTTGTGTTGCGTACATCAACGTCCCATGAAGAAGGCTGTGAACGCGACTATTCCATTTTGACTAAGAAATTAACTGGTGAAGGTGGAAAATTAAAAGCCTTGCACGGGGTCCGTTTAGAATGGGTTAAGGATGCAGCGACGGGAAAAACAGAAATGAAGGAAATGCCCGGTTCAGAATTTGTTTTAGAATGCGACTTATTGTTATTGGCCATGGGTTTTATGGGCCCCATTAAAAAAGGTATGTTAGAAGAATTAGGCGTTGAATTAGACGCTAGGGGCAATGTGAAGGCAGATGCCAATAAGATGACGAATATAGAAGGTATTTTTACCGCCGGAGATATGACCCGGGGGCAATCATTGGTGGTATGGGCTATCAATGAAGGACGCACAGCAGCAGAAGGCGTGCACCGATATTTGTCGGCAAAAGTGTCGGCGAAAGTAAATAAGTAAGACCTCTCGCTTTAGGCTCGAGGTTAATTTCGTCCCGCTTTTAGGCGGGTCTCATTAAGGAGCATTCGATGCGCATCGCAATTTTATTATTGTTAGGAACAGTGGCATTATTCGGTTGTGGTAAATCAGAAAATTCACAGGAAACCTCCGCCAGCGCTGCAACATCCATGCGCGTGGAAGCTGCCAAACGTTTGATCGCCCAAAGCATCGAGGCGTTAAAAGAACAAGATATTGCCGACGCTGTCAAAGGCCTTAAAGCATCCATTGAAGCAAATCCCGATGACCCAACAGCATATATTTTATTAGGACAGATGTTGCTTAAGGTCCAGCAATATGATCAAGCCGCGATATTCTTAGAGCCAGCAGTTAAGAAATTTGAAGACAATGCGGTCATTTTTTACATGTTTGCGATTGCCAATTATCAAAGCAACAAGCCTTTGCCAGCAGCGTTAGCAGCTCGTCATAGCGTCGAGCTATTTGCAAAAAGTGGGGATAAGGAAAGCGCTCAAAAAGCAGCAGCCTTGCTCCAACAGATCATCGCAACCGCTGACCAAAATACGGCTCCAAAGCCAATAGGATCATGAGGACAACCCTCTTTTTATTAGCGATCATTGTTTTATTTGTTGTTCCTTCCTTCGCCCACACCATTGTTTTAAAATCCGGCCATTCGGTGGTGGGGACCATTGTTTCTGAAAATGACCAGGAAATAAAAGTTGATGTCGGCGTAGGCACTCCGCTAACCTATTATCGGGATGAAATTGCTAAAATTACCGACGAGCCTCCAACGCAAAAAGCCCCAGATGTGCTTTCCCCTGAAGAAAAAGCCAATCAGCTAGAAAACAAAGGCTTGGTACTTATTGATAAAAACCAAATGGAAGCAGGTCTTGATTTGATGCGCCAGGCCATTGCTCTGGACCCTTCTGCGACCAGGGAATTAAATTATGGGACTGTTCTTTTTGGTAATGGGGTCTCTGTTTATAAAGGTGGGGATGTCAAAGCTGGTCAGAAAATTCTATCAGAAGCTGAGAAACATATTCAGTCCGCCATTGCAAAATTTAAACAATTGCCCACAGATGCCATTCAATCTCCTACGCTCATAGCCCAAGCGTATTATTTGTTAGGCGAAATCGCCAATCATGCGTTTGATGATACATTGAAAGCCAAAGAATATTATCAAAAAGCCGTGGATGTTTTTGACCACGAACCTGCCAAGGCTGCGCTAGCTGCTTTAAACGAATCAAAGATATAATACGTATTATTTTTTTCTAATGCTTTTGGTCTGAAAGCTATTCTGCTATAATGCTCCCATCAAGATCGTCGACGCTGAACGTCAGGGGTTTCTATGCGCATTATCTTAAGCACTATAATATTTTCCTCACTCATCGCCCCGAATGTTTTTGCAGGCGCATTAATTGCCAGACGCCAGCAGATGGAGGCCCAACGGCAACAACTCCAGGCCCAAGCCCAGCAGCAAGCACAACAAGAATATCAGGCCCAGCAAATGCAAGCATACCAACAGGCGTTGGCGCAACGCCAGTATCAAGAAGCACAATATCATGCGGCACAAATGCAAGCGTATCAACAGGCAGTTGTGCAATACCAGGCCGCACAATTGCAAGCAGCCCAGGAATTAATGGCGCAGCAAGCCGTTAAAGCCTATATTGAAAATCAGGCCGCAGCATATATTCAAAAAGCGCAGATGGAACAAGCCCAGGCCTTGATGGTCAAACAAGCCATCGAGCAAGAAGTAGGCAATCAAATTGCCTCGCAAATCGCCCAAGGGGTAAAGCAAATTCAACAACAGAATATTGAAGCAGCGGTGAATGCAGCTATTACAGCGGTGGCTTCGCGCAATCAAACCCAGGCCATGATCAATGCCGCACAACGTCAAAAGCAACAGCAGGAATATGCTGTCCAGGATGCCTATATTTCTAAAGCCCGTCGGGTGGCCGTTGCCAATGCTGCCCAACAAGTAGCAGCCCAACAGGTTGCTGGTGCGTACCAACAAGCGGCCTATGGCCAAGCCATTACTGAGGCAGCAGCAATCCAGCAACAAAAAGCAGCGATTAATCAGGCATTAACGAATCAAGTTGCCGCACAAGGCGCAGCAGCGATGGCCCAACAACAGGTACGCGCTGCATCACAAACAGCCCCATATTTAAATCCGTACGCCAATGTTTCCTCGTCGGAAGTTGCTGAAGTTGCAGACATTAATGATGTGTGGGCCAAATTAGATGAAACCAGTCGCGCCTGGGCCCTATTGATTGATAATCGGGCAAAAGAAATGACCGTGCAGGAATATATTCAAAGATTCCGCGACGAAGAAAAGGTCAGCATTAAAAAGCCGGCAATGAGCTATGTAATGATGATTGATGATATGGCATCGCAAAACCCAGAGATGTTGCAACGGCCATTTAAGGAATTGATGCAGATGGTGGCGATTATGGAATATGATTTTGACAATGGCAAGGATGCAGACCTCTTAGCACGTAAGGTCTTAGGAGAGAATTTTTATCAAGCCAACAAAAGGCGGTTGGGCAGATAATGGCAAAATATATTTTAGCGATCGATCAAGGCACAACAGGGTCTAGGGCATTTATTTTTAATGCCAAAGGGCATGTTGTGGCCAGCGCTTATAAGGAATTTAGACAGTTTTATCCCAAACCTGGATGGGTTGAACATGACCCGACGGAGATTTGGAATAGCATTCAAACAGTAATCCGCAAGGCATTAAAAGTTGCAGGTATTTTCTCCGAAGATATTTGTGGCATTGGCATTACCAACCAGCGGGAAACAACAGTGATTTGGGACCGGGTAACGGGCAAGCCTTTGGCCCGTGCCATCGTCTGGCAAGATCGGCGCACGGCAGATATTTGCCAATCCAAACATCTGGCCCGCCATAAGAAATATATTCACACCACAACCGGATTATTAATTGATCCGTATTTTAGTGCAACGAAAATCCAATGGTTGCTTAAAAATACCCCTGGTCTGCTGGCTAAATCCCGTCGGGGAGATCTGTGTTTTGGAACGATTGATTCTTGGCTGATCTATCAGTTAACAGGCAAGGCTATGCACGCAACAGACATGACCAATGCCAGCCGCACCATGCTTTTTGATATTCGTCGCAAGGTGTGGGATGAGAAATTATTAAAGATATTTGATGTGCCACGGGCCATGTTGCCGGAGGTGTTGCCATCAGGGTCTGTATTTGGGCATACATCTGCCGTCGCTGGCTTAGCGCAGGGCATTCCCATCACAGCAGTCATGGGAGATCAACAAGCAGCTTTGTATGGGCAAGGATGCCATCAGCCAGGGACAATGAAAAACACCTATGGCACGGGATGCTTCATGTTATTTAATACTGGAACAACCAAGGCCATTTCGCACAAAGGATTATTAACAACCATTGCCTGTAATGCAACAGGTCAGCCAGTATACGCTTTAGAAGGCGCTGTATTTATCGCTGGGGCTGTGGTGCAGTGGTTAAGGGATGAGTTAAAGATTATTCCGGATTCACAATCGACGGAGAAAATCATTCAGGGCTTAAAAGATACAGGAGGAGTATATTTTGTGCCCGCCTTTGCAGGACTAGGCGCGCCCTATTGGGATCCGCATGTGAGAGGCGCGATCACAGGATTAACACGCGGCAGTAGCCGACCGCAGATTGTCCGTGCTGCCATTGAATCGATGGCGTACCAGACAAAGGATATTTTTGATGTGATGGCGCAGGAAGCAAAACTTAAAATCAGGCATTTATCCGTCGATGGCGGCGCGTGCCGCAATAATTTCTTAATGCAGTTTCAGGCAGATATGCTGCGGGTGCCAGTGGTAAGACCAAAGATGGTTGATACGACAGTTGCTGGTGCCGCACATTTGGCTGGGGTTACTTCTGGATTATGGAAACCATCACAACTGCAGGCCATGCGTGGTACGGACCGCATATTTAAACCGCAATTAGCTATAAAAGAAAGCCAAAGCAAATACCAGGCCTGGCAAAAAGCAGTGCAACATCTTTTAGGGTAAGACATGTCACGGGATTTATCCGCACTCAAGAATAAAAAATTTGATTTACTCATCGTCGGTGGCGGCATCAATGGGGCAGCGACAGCCAATATGGCAAGTTTTGCTGGCCTTAAAGTGGCGCTCATTGAAAAGGGCGATTTTGCCAGCGGTGCGTCCAGTAAATCCAGCAAACTTTTGCATGGCGGCATCCGATATTTAGAACAAGGGGAATTTAGTTTAGTCAAAGAAGCTTTGCGGGAACGTTTTGGCCAGCTTAAAAGCGCCCCGTATTTGACTAAGCCCCTGGCCTTTATGATTCCTGTATACCGAAATAGTCCCCGGCCATTATGGATGTTGCGTTTTGGGGTATGGCTTTACGATGCGCTCTCAGGGCGTTACAGTTTTGGCCGGCACCGCAGCTTGACACCCAAGCAGGTTTTAGAGCAAGCACCAGACCTTGATCCCGACGGATTGGTAGGCGGGGTGATGTACTATGATGCGCAGATGAATGATGCGCGCCTGTGTCTGGAAAACGCATTAATGGCTAAAGCTCGAGGAGCAAGCATTGTTAATTATGCCAGCGTCCAGGAATTCTTAAAAGAAAATGGCCGTGCCATCGGGGTTAAGGTGCGCGATGAGAAAACCGGCAGCCATTTTGATGTGATGGCCAAGACCATTATCGTTACCGCAGGCCCATGGACCGAAGATGTGTTGCGCAGAGATAACTTTCGTCACAAGCCCTTTGTGCGCACCACCAAGGGTGTTCATATTGTTATCCGTAAGAGAATATCGGATACAGCACTGGTGATGCAGCACCCCGAGGACGGAAGAATATTTTTTGTCATGCCCTGGTACGGGCACACCTTAATCGGGACAACAGATACCGACTATAAAAAATCGCCGGATGATGTGGCAGTTGATCCTGCAGACATAGAGTACTTGCTTAAGCAGACTCGCCAATATTTCAAGGGTATTGATTTTACGGAACAGGATATTATCACCTCCTTTGCAGGATTAAGGCCACTGGTTTATCAATCGGGGCTAGCATCCTTAGTTTCCCGTCGACATTTAATCAAGAGGGCAGTTTCCGGCGTTTATTATTTAGCAGGAGGCAAGTACACAACCTATCGCCCCATGGTTTTAGAATGTTTGCGTGTAGCCTTCCCGCTGTTGACGCGTAAATTCGATCACTTAACGGGGACGTATCCCTTGTTTGGCAACATGTTTGATTTGGATGATACAAAAACCTTAAGCATGCGTTATGGAATGAGTGGGACAACCGTCGATTATTTGCGTTCACTATATGGGTGCCGCACCCTGGATGTTCTTAAGTTAACAATCGTTGATCCGTCGCTAAAAGGGGTCTTGTGCCCCTGTTCGCCTGCCATTCGCGCTCAAATTGTTTATGCTCTAACCGTTGAAGCAGCGACCACTGCCAACGATGTATTTTATCGGCGCCTTCAACTGCAGTATACGGATTGTAACCATCGCCAATGCCGCAGCGTGATTGAAGAAATATGCCGGGATTTAGGGCATGAATAAATTCCCTGTTCTTTTTAACCAGGCACTTGTCCGACGGAACAGTTTAACAGCGTATACAAATGCCATGCGTTTGGTTAACGGCAGCGCGGATTCTTTGCCTGGACTTACCATTGATCAATACGCCACGCACGTCGCAGTCCACATTTTTGATGCCTCGTGGTTATCCCACCGTCGAGAGATAACAGAAGTATTAATAAATCAGATTAAAGCCACCTGCATTATTGCCAAGGACCGCAGTCAGGATAAGGCCGCGAATGCCGAGGCGATTAAGACAGAGTTATGGTTAGAAGCAAGAGCGCAAACCCATGTTCGTGAAGGCAAGGTTGAGCTTGCGGTTGATTTAAATGACGGATTAAATACAGGATTGTTTTTAGATATGCGAGCAAACCGTCGAGAAATTGGCCAATTATCCAAGGATCGACGGGTCCTCAATTTGTTTTCGTACACCTGTGTGTTTGGGGTGCAAGCAGCAACCTTTGGAGCTACGGAAGTTGTTAATGTGGATGTGAATAAAAAAGTGCTGCAGACAGGAAAAGAAAATTTTGTACGCAATGAGCTTGGGCAGGGCAAATTTGTTCCGGAAGATTGCCGGGTGTATTTGTCGCGTTTAATTAAACGAAAAGAGAAATTCGATGGCATTATTATTGATCCGCCGTCGTTTGCGCGCAGCAAGGAAGGGACGTTTCAGATTAAGCGTGATTTGCCAGGACTGATTAAGGATGCGGGAAGCATTCTTAATCCAGGTGGGTTTTTATTTGTGGCGAGCAATTATTCCTTGCTGGGATATGCGGATATTGAGAAGATGATTAAAGATAATAGTGCGATGGGTTTTAATAAGTTTAAGCGGATGGGGCAGGATATCGACTTTCCGGGGACGAATCGTCAGAAAGATAGCTATCTCGTGGCTGTTCTAGCAAGATAGTGATTAAAATTCTTTCAGGTATTGAGTGCAAACATTGTCCGGCACTGTTACGCCTCACGACGTATTTTTGCATATAGTAATTTACGAGATTTGATAAGGCTGGTCAAGATTCTTTCAGGCCTTGCATATAAAGATTGTCCTGGATTGCTTCGTCGTTCATTGACATTAAATTTTTTTGGCATTTACTTCGCTCAGGGGCGGTTTCTTAACGCCAAAGGTCTTTCGTCTCTCGGTGAACAAAGAACTCGCCTCGCACATCTTGTGGATGTGCTTGGCTCAAACATCTTTGTTCATGCCTCGACCTTCGTCTCGGCATTCCCTCTTTCCTCAAGCTGCTTTGGCTAAAACCTAACTTCGCTTCGTAAACACCAAAACAAATTTAATGTCTTATGAATATACTCATTATAAGATGTGTAACGATTATTGGTTATAGGAGATGGGGTTTGGGGCAAGTTCTTGAAGGCCGAACTACTATGAATGAAGAATATGCAGTAAACATTGGGCCGGCATTGTGGAGCCGAACAATCAGACGTTTTTTG
>CAZHGK010000009.1:0-4083 GCA_964532095.1 uncultured Planctomycetales bacterium
CAGTGGATTTTTAAATAATTCTATTTTAGCCATAAAATGAAGTCGGCGAGGCGTAGAAATACCCATGATAGGCGGATCCAGATTACTAATATGATTACTGGCTAGAATATACGCGCCGCGGCGTGGCACGAATTCCCAACCCTTGACATGACGCGGAAAAAAAAGAAAGCTTAAGAATTTGGTAAAAAAATACGTAAAATAATAAATGACTATAGGCATCACGATTATTTAGGATCAATCAATTGTCGACCGAATTCCAATAAATCCTTGGCGCGTTTTAATGTCTTTGCTTCTGAATAAATACGAACTAAAGGCTCTGTACCCGACGGACGGAACATCAACCAATCTTCATTATCGCAGGTCAATTTCACGCCATCAATATCCTTCATATCCACAACAGCGCGGCCCAATACAGATTTAATGCCTTTTAATTTATTTAGATCCACTTTTTTAGCATCCATAGAATAATCTAGGCGCTGGTAATAATAGCGGCCGAATTCCTTTTCCATATCTTCAACTAATTGTTTAAAATTTCTTTTGTTATAGACCATCATTTCTAAAAGCAATAAACCGGCCAATGTCCCATCACGCTCCGGGATATAATTAGGCAATCCCATACCCCCTGCTTCTTCTCCACCAGCCACAATCGGCTGGCTGACCATCAAATCAGAAATATACTTAAACCCGACGGGAGTTTCATACAATTTGCGGTTTAATTTTTTAGCAATATGATCAAGCATGGTTGTTCCGCACAAAGTTTTGATAATCCCGCCTTCAATCTTGCGGTTACGCACCAAATGTAAAATCAAAAGCCCTAGGATTTTTTGAGGAGAAACAAATTCCCCGCCAGGCATGACTGCTGCAATACGGTCTGCATCTCCGTCGAGAACATGACCAAAATCAATTTTCTCTCTTTTCATGCGGCCCATAATTGCTTCTAAACATTCTGGAATTGGCTCAGGCTTGCTGCCATCAAAGCCAGGATTCACATCCGCACGCATCAGTTCTAGTTTAATGCTTGTTCCTTTAAGGATTTCTGCCATCAAATCACGGCCTGACCCATGCATCACATCGGTCAACACCTTATATTTCGCTGTTTTCATTTTCCTTAAATCAATATACTTACGGATAAAAGAAACGTACGCCTTTTTAAAATCATGCATGACAATTTGCTTCGCTTTAAGCGCCTGTGCCAATGTAGTGGTGTGAACTTCCGACGAGCCTAGGTATGCTTCTACCTTGGAGGTAATATCTTTAGGAGCAGCTCCCCCCTGGGCTGTTTTAATCTTGATACCATTAAATTTGGCTGGATTATGGCTGGCGGTAATCATGATGCCACATGCACCCTTAAGCAAGGTGACGCCATAACTTAAGGCAGGCGTGGGAACAGATGTATCAGATAAATAAACCTTAATGCCGTTGGCTGCTAAAACTTCTGCAAAAGCTTGGGCATATTCTGCAGATAAGAAACGATTATCGTATCCGACAGCGACAATTGGTGCCATTTTGGCATTATCGTATTTGATCCATTGGGCTGTGGCTTGGGCAACGATGCGGACATTTTCAAAAGTGAATGTGTCAGAAATAATCGCGCGCCATCCGTCGGTACCGAATTTAATTACAGAACGTATATCAGAATTCATGTACTTCTCCTCTCCTAGCTTTCACATATATTAGATCAACATTAAATGTTTTGGCATTTACTTCGCTCAGGGGCGGTTTTTTAACGCCAAAGCAATTTAATGCCATTATCAAGAAACTAAGTGTATAACTTATGAGCTTTAATGTACTTGGTAACAATAGCCGGAGTCATAAAATCAATCGATTTCCCCTGCTTTAACCGTGAACGAATCTCCGACGAGGATACCCCTATCGGAGGCATGGCAACACTATGGCATTTTACCGGGACCTTAGGAAACTTGACCTTCACCTTGGGCCGATTAAGAACAATAAACGAAGCTAATTTGCCAATGCCTTCAATATTCTTCCAACGCGGTAAATCTTTCAACAAATCTTCGCCAATAATCCAATATATTTTATCGTCTTTAAAAACTTTGCGCAATTCATTGAGCGTTTCAAATGTATAAGAAGACTTTTTAGCCCTCACCTCAAAATCACTAACAGAAAAATAGGGCAAACCTTTAACTGCTGCCTTAACCATGGCGTAACGTTCAAGCGCCGGCGCTAAATCCCTCGGGCTTTTTAAAGGCGTGACAAAGGTAGGCATAAAAATCACCTGGTCCAAACCCTTGCCCTCCATCGCATACTGGGCCATCATTAAATGCCCAACGTGGACAGGATTAAAGCTACCCCCTAATATGCCGATACGTTTCATGAATTATGTACGGATTTGGCCATGGCCATAAATTTCATATTTATAGCTGGTCAATCCTTCCAAGGCCATAGGTCCACGCACATGAAGCTTATCCGTGCTAATTCCCACTTCTGCACCAAAACCAAATTCAAACCCGTCGGTAAAACGAGTGGATGCATTGACATACACACAGGCCGAATCCACTTCATTTAAAAATGCCTGGGCTTGTTTCTTATCCTTGGTAACAATGGTATCCGAATGATGGGAACCATAGCTGTTTATATGGTCCACCGCTTGCTTTAAACCGTCCACAACTTTAACAGCCAGAATCAAGTCTAAATACTCAGTAGTCCAATCTTTCTCTGTAGCCTTGGCAACACCCTCTTTAACAATGCTGCGGGTTGACTGATCCCCACGGATTGCACAGCCGGCTTGTTGTAAATCAGCAATCATCGACGGCAGAAACTTCTTGGCCACAGCTTGATCAACCAGCAAGGTTTCCATAGCATTGCACACACCTGGCTTTTGCACCTTGGCATTCATGACAATTTTATTGGCCATGTTTAAATCAGCCTTGCCACTGACATACACATGGCACACGCCTTTGTAATGCTTAACGACGGGAATGCGGGAATTTTCTGCTACAAAACGGATCAATTCCTCCCCACCCCGAGGCACAATCACATCTACCAATTCATCCAGCTTTAAAAGTTCCTGCACAGCCTGACGGTCAATGGATTCGATCAACTGCAACGCATCCAAAGGAATTTTGGTTTTCTTTAATTCATCTTTTAAAATCTTAAAAATCGCCTTATTCGAATAGATAGCCTCACGCCCACCTTTTAAAATTGCGGCATTTCCAGATTTTAAACATAAGGCAGCACAATCTGCTGTCACATTAGGACGAGATTCATAAATAATACCGACGACACCTAAAGGCACACGGATTTTCTTAATTAACAAACCATTGGGACGTTTGATCGTTTCTAAAACTTCACCGATGGGATCTTTAAGCTTGGCTGTTTCCATGATTCCATCAGCCATGGCTTTGATGCGTTTAGGATTTAAAGTTAACCGATCAATTAAGGCAGAAGAATATTTGGCTTTTTGCGCCGCAGCTAAATCTTTGGCATTTTCCTTGATCAAATAGGATTGCTTAGCCACCAAAGCCCTGGCCATTGCGATTAAGGCACGGTTTTTCTCAACCGCGGATACCAAGCCTAAGGCATACGAGACTTTTTTAGCTTTTTGCGCTATTTTTAAAATGTGAGCGGATAAATTCATGTTCTAAATCTCCGTCGAGAATCTTTGCTTTCTTCTCAATAAAATACGTACCCAAACGCTCCCCAGCCACTAAACGCACCAAAACATCTTTGATATTTCCCGCTGTGATAATGCATGAGGTCCTAGCATGTGTGGCAATTTTAACAGCATCTATCTTAGCCTTCATCCCTCCACGCGCCACATGCACATTTTTGGTGCCACCAGCAATGCCTTCAATTTCTGCGGTGATTTCCCTAATCTCCTCAAATACTTTCTTATTAGCGTCATAAAGCCCTTCAACATCAGATAAAATCACTAATAAATCGGCATGCAAGCACGTCGCAACCAAGGCAGAAAGCTTATCATTATCCCCAAATTTAATTTCTTCGGTGGAAGTGGTGTCATTCTCATTAATAATGGGCACCACTCCTTTTTTTAAAATTGCCTCCAATGTATGACGGGCATTGGAAAAACGCGTACGGTTATCAAAGTCATCCCATGTTAAA
>CAZHGK010000009.1:4093-30182 GCA_964532095.1 uncultured Planctomycetales bacterium
GCACTTGGGCACATTTTAGGCTAACCTTACGCAAAAGCTCACTGTAAAGACGCATCAACGCTGCCTGGCCGATAGCAGCCCGAGCTTGCAAATCTGCTAATTCCGTCGGACGGCGCTGTTCCCCCAGCTCGCCCATGCCTAAAGCAATGGCACCGGATGAAACCAAGACAACTTCAACGCCACTTTTCCGCAGCTTTTGAATTTGTTTAGCTAATCCGGATAATTGCGCTGTTTTCGCCTTTAACTTGGCATCCACAATTTGACTGGAACCAAGCTTAACGACAATACGTTTAATGGGTCTGGAAAATGTTCTCATGTTGACATCCTGGATTCCCGCTTTCGCGGGAATGACATATAATTCTATAATAATAAACGAATCGCTGCCAAAAGTTTATCTAAACCTTGTTTTTCTTTAGCTGAAATCGGAAAGATTTCTTCTTTCACCTTGCGTTTAAATTTGGTCAAATTTGCTTTCGATTCAGGCTCATCCATTTTATTTGCGACCAAAATGCGATGCTTATGGGATAATTCTTCGCTATACAAATCCAGCTCTTCACAGATTTGAAAATAATCATCCGTCGGATTACGACCTTCGCATCCGCTCATATCCACTACATGGACTAAAATCTTGGTGCGTTCCGCATGCTTTAGAAATTTATGTCCTAAACCCTTTCCTTCATGGGCCCCTTCAATTAAACCTGGCAAATCTGCGACGACAAAGGTATTGTTCTCATTGTCCGGGTCTTCCACAATACCAAGCACAGGTGATTTGGTTGTAAAATGATAATTGGCGATTTTAGATTTCACCTTGGAAATTGCACAAACCAAGGTTGATTTGCCTGCATTTGGAAAACCAATCAAGCCCACATCAGCAATGATTTTTAATTCCAGCTGGATCATGCGCACTTCACCTGGCTCGGGAACCGTCGGTGTACGACCTTTATTATTTCCCCTCCCACCCTTACCACCCTTGGCAACAGTGACTTGCTCACCATGCGTTTTTAAATCACGGATTAAAAGCCCGGTTGCATGGTCATAAATAATAGTGCCAACCGGCACGCGCAAGATACAGGTATCCCCGCTTTTGCCCGTCTTATTATTACTACTGGCATGACCACCACGTTCACCCACATAATGCTGCTTAAAACGATAGTCCAAAAGCGTGTGCAAATTACGGTCAGCCATAAACACAATGTCCGCGCCGTCTCCCCCATCCCCACCATCGGGCCTGGGATAGCGCATAAATTTATCGCGATAAGTACTTTCACAGCCCTTACCGCCACCACCAGCTTGCACTTCTATTCTTGCCTGATCTACAAAAGCCACGGGGCCTCCTAAAAAAAATCCCGGTACCCCAGCTTTACTGGAATACCGGGACTTTTAAATTATTACTTATTTACGCAGCAATTTTTTCAATCTTGACATTGGTCAAGTTTTGGCGATGACCGATGGTCTTCGCGGAATCCTTACGTTTGCGGTAATGGTACGCAATCACCTTATCGCCACGGTCATGATTAACGACCTGGGCCTTGATTTGAACATCTTTAAGGAATGGTGATCCGATTTTCACCGTTTTTCCGTCGGAGAACAACAAAACTTTGTCTAAGACAATGCTTTGGCCTTGTTCATAATCCAAACGGTTGGCGGAAATGGTATCGCCTTCACTGATTTTGTATTGTAAGCCACCTAATTCGACAACTGCAAACATATCAACCTCCACTTAATAATAAACGTACATTGAAAGGGCAATTATACACATCCACCCCACCCCCGTCAATCGATTTTAACCCGACCGCGTCCTTCGCAATAAGGGCAGGTATGGAACTTTAAGGACTCAACTGTCTTACCTGTACGGGCACGGGTCATTTCCACCAAGCCCAACTGAGAAATACGGTTGACTTCTGTCTTGGCATGGTCCTTAGCTAATTCATCGCGCAACGCCCCAATCACCTTTCGCTTATGGTCTTCCCGGTTCATGTCGATAAAATCAATGACAATAATCCCCCCCAAATCACGCAAACGCAATTGGCGGGCAATTTCCGGAGCAGCTTCCATATTAACTGCAAAGGCAGCATCCTCAGGCGTTCCCCTGCTTTTAAAACGACCGCTATTAACATCCACAACAGCCAACCCTTCCGTAGGCTCAATGACCACATAGGCCCCGGATTTTAAATACACCTTGCTTTCATAAATCTTTTCTAATTCATGGGCGACATTCTTAGCTTCAAAAATATCTTTCCCTTGGTGCAATTGTATTTTCTCAACAACTTCTTTGCCGATTAAAGTCTGGGCAAATTTACGCATCTTAAGAAATTCTTCCTGGGAATCAATGACTAAACGCTCCACATCATCACGCAATAAATCCCGGATGACTTTCCAAATTAACGACCCTTCTTCATAAATCACCGCTGGCGGGTTTTTCTTTTTGGATAATTCCCGAATCTCACTCCATTTGTTGACGAGGAATTTGGCATCCTTAAAAATTTCTTCTTCCCCGCGTTCCATCGAAGCGGTACGGATAATAAAACCACCTGATTTTGCAAAGGTAAAAGTTTTTAGAATACCCCGTAATCTTTGGCGCTCTTCAACCTTTTCAATTTTCTTGGATATCCCACTATGCTTATCAAGCGGCATATAGACGACAAAACGACCCGCCAAGCTGATATGCGTTGTTAAGCGTGCCCCCTTGGTCCCAAATGGGTCTTTGACCACTTGAACCAAGATTTCTTGGTCTTTCTTCAATGATAAATCTTTTTTCTCTTTCGGGGCAACTGCGGGCACAGGTTTTTGTTCGTCCTTAACCTCTGCAGGCTTGGGGACAAACATATTCAATATTTTCTGCCCTACTGACGGTTCTTCTTCAATGCGTTCAATATCCTGCAGCAATGGATTTTCTGCATCAGTCAGATACAAAAACCCATTTTTTTCCTGGCCGATATTTACAAATGCCCCATTGATCGACGGCAAAATGGATTCTACCTTGCCCTTATAAATATTTCCCAACATTGATTGATTACGGTCAAGCTCGATAAAAAAATCGTCCAACCTGCCGTCATTTAAAACAGCAACGCGCCGCTCGGATTGAGCGACTTGAATCAAAATCTCTTTAGACACTTTCATTCCTCCCTATTATCCAGATACACTGATACTCATGTGGATGATTACTTGGCTGCTGGCTCAGCCGGGACAGGCGAAGGATTATTGTTACCATCGAGGATGTGCGGAGTAAGGAAAATCATCAACTCTGATTTTGTTTTTGTACGTTCCTTTTTCTGGAATGCCTTACCTACAAACGGAATATCCCCTAAAAATGGAACCTTTTTCTCGCTGACTGTGACCTGGTCTTTAATCAAACCCGCAATCACCAGCGTTTTTCCATTTTCAATCATGACCTTTGTTTTGGTCTCTTCCGTTGACAACTGAGGCAATTCTGTGTTTTCTACCGTCACTTTGTCAATGATCGCAGTAATCTTCGGCTGCAAATCCACTGTTACAAAACCTGCACTGTTCACATGCGGTGTTACTTCAAGTATGATTCCTATATCTTTATAATCCCAACCTGATACTTGTAATTTAGCTTGTTCCTGGTTATACGTATATTGCGGAATTGGGTACTGAGTCCCGACGATAATCTTGGCAGGCTGGTTGTCCAAGGTTACTACCCTCGGACTAGATAGAATATTGGTGTCGGAACGGGTGTTTAATATTTCAAAAACTGCTTGTAGCTTGCTGGCATCTAACATGCCATACGTAAAACCGACGGCATCCTTGCTGGTAATGGTCGTATTGGGAGGAAAGGCATCAGGAAAGAAATTATTACTGGATCTGTCTGTGAAAGGAAATGTTGTCGGTCGCGCAGCGCCGGAAGCTGCTGCCTGAAGAATCCAATCCACCCCTAACTTCTCGGAATTGCTTAAAGTCGTTTCCACTACCTTTGCTTCAATCAATACTTGCGGCGTTACAGCATCCAATGTCTTAATTACTTTTCCAATCAAATCCACATTGCTTGCTATATCGCGCACGATCAGCGCATTGGTGCGTTGATCAAAATTCACACTCCCTTTCGGAGTTTTCATCTTACTTACAGAATCTGCCACCTCCCCTGCTTTTGCATAGTTTAAAATAAATGTTCTGGTAACAGGCGGTTCCTGATCATTTAACGCTTGCCGCGCTTCTCGACGCTTTTTTAGATTGTCCATCGTCAAGACGGTAATAATATTACCCTCACGCTCATACCCATAGCCGTACGTTGATAAAATAACATCCAAAGCCTTGGCCCACGGCACATTCTTTAATTCAATCGTCACAGCCCCAACCACCTCGGGGCCAGCAACGATATTGACATCCCCTTTAACGGCCAATATCTTTAAAACATTTTTTAAATCTGCTTCTTGAAAAGCCAGGGTAACTAAACCGTCTACAGAAGGAGTCTCCGTCGCTGCCACAGGTTCAGCAGGAGCTGGGATAGGAACAACAGCTTCTTGTGATGGCGCTTCTTCAGGGGTCGCGGCATTTTGTTCTTGCGCCCAAACTTGCGCAGCGCACAAACAGCCACACATTAACACCCGCATTGCCCAATTGTTCATCAACATTATTTTCCTTTGCGGGATAACGACAGTATTGTCCGTTCATCCCCCCTGACTAAAATAACCTGTGTTGCATTAATTTGATCGACGGTAAAATTACCGACGCGGTCATTGACCTTTAAAACTTTATTATTAATGATGGCCATGCTATTGCCTTTATCATCTGCCATCAATCCTTGCAAAGACAATTCTGAAACCGTTAAATCAGACAGGCTAGGGGCAATTTCACCATTTTCAGTGACTAAGGCCACCATTGGATCTGGCTTGCCATGGTCATTATATGGGACGTTGGCGATCATGATTGGTCAATAAAAATCAATTTTAACGTCAATTCCACCGACTGTTTCGATGGATCAATCTTGCTTGCCTGCATGCGTAAATCTTTAACTATAAAAAACATATCCGCTGATTCCAGCTTACTTAAGAATTTACCAAACATATGATACCCGCAAAGCGTTTTGACTACAATAGGCAAACTATAATATTTTTCTTTGCCCAGTGTCAACAAGGTCTCCTGCTCGTTAGGCAATGGCCGAATATCTTGCAATTCTATGCCTAATTCCTGAGCTATACGGGAAACTTCCTGGACAACGGCTGAGATTTCCTGGGACGGCTTGATTTTTGCCTGTAGAGCACTTAATTGGGCCTTGGTATTATCCAAGCCTTCTTTCATTTGAGGAATATGCTGGACATTCACTGAAACATGGCTGATATCTTCGTTTAGCTTCTTCCCTGATTCCTCCAAACTACGGATCCCTGCGATTTGCACAAACCAAACAATCGCTGCGTTAAGCAAGAGAAAAAGCACCATCGCCACAAATACAATGGCATAGCGGGCCTGCACGTTTAATCCTGCAAGGACAACTGCAATATCTACTTTTTTCGTTGTGGTGGTCGTATTGGTTGTGGCCATTTAAGTGTCAGAATAAACCCAGCGATTTCTGTGTCGCCTTTCTTTGCCCTATGAATATTATCTAATTCCAGCGATGCCAAGCCTGCCATAAAATCCGTATCCTTCTTTAAAGCATTGACAAAATCACCAACTAAAACAGCTTCCTGTTTTGATTTATTGTAGGCATTGCCTTCCATCGTCAAAGCATAGTTTCTATAATCAATCTTATTAATCCAAACCCCTTTGACCATGCGGTCACTGATAATATTAAACCTCTGCGACCAGGGCATGACATTTTTAGGTAAAATTTCAGAAATAGCGTCGATCTTCTTTTTCAAATCCCTGACTTCCTGTCCAATCTTGTCCATACTGTTTTTATCTGGCGTCAAACTATACCATTGCGCCTTAAGTGTAGCATGCTTTGTTAAACGGCTAATCCAGATTGCCGCTGTCACTAAATGCACCGCCAACACGCCAACAACCAGCAAAAACCCCAAACCATAAATAAAATTAATGGCAAGCCCGCTGGTAAAATTCATCCATAGGCCCTGGCCCTTGGTCTGCCGCAAATCTTGAGGAATGAGATTTAGATTGATCATGCGTCACTTAAAGCTAGTCCGACAAGCGGCACCAGCGGTGTATTTAACAATTGTGTTTCCGTAATATTTAGCCCCTCCGACGGGTCCCACGGCACAACTGCAATGCCTGTCAACTGGGCAGTTAACGCGTCTTTAATGCATCCAGCTACTACCGGCCATCCTGAAATAAAAACCTCATCGACCTGCGTGCTTTTTTCCCTCGAAAAATAATCCAAGGATAAACGCACTTCTTCCGAAAGCTGGTTAATCAAACTTTCACAGGAGCTAGTAACAATCTGGCGATCAAAATCTTTTTTCTGTTGAGCAGCTGCCACATCCATCCCTGCTGCCGCTGCAATGCGCTTAATAAAATCATCATTACTGATAAATATATCCCTGTTAAAACGCGGCACATTGTCCTTGAAAATAATCACATGACTTAAGGTGGTGCCAATATCGACCACCGCCTTGGCCTTGCCAGAAGCATTAACCTTGGGCTTTAAAGACTCAAAAGCATTCATAATAGCGACGGCATTGACGCTAACATTCTTGAGCGCACAGCCTGCTTCTTTAAATACTCGGATGCGTTCATCAACAATTTCTTTTTTAACAGCAACTGCCAATACTGACATTTTCTTCTCTTTCGACTGAGGGTCCATGATATGCACGTCGAAATAAACACTATTAGGTTCAAAAGGAAAATGTTTGTCGATCTCATAGACGAACGACTTGCGCAATTCCTCCAAAGACATGCGCGGCATATCAATAAATCGAATCAGGGTCCCTTTACCACTGACCGCTGTCACAGGGGCATATTTGGTGATGTTTACTTTTGAAAATATTTTAGATAAAGAGGCTGCGACATTGCCCTGGGCAATAGGTTCCATCACAGATTGCTCACAACGCATCTGATTTGCCTTACGATTTAAAATAACAGCTTTAACAGCGCTTGGGGTGATGTCAATACCGACGACACGGGCTTTGGCAGGACGAGGAACAATTGTGCTGATCAAACTAAACAAATCCATAAAAAGTATTATAACAAAATCAAAACTTTAAGCTATGAAGTATTTAAGAAAATTAGCCTAAATAAAAAATCCCCGTCCCACCAAAGGCAGGACGGGGCATGTTACGACAAACTTACGATTGAACCATGACGCCACCAGTTGTGACGGTAACAGTCATAGAACCACTGTTAGCAGTTTCTGGTGTAGCAGCAATTGTGTACCCGCTAGCCAGAAAGTCACACTGATATTGGTACCCGGAAAGAGCGGCACCAGGAGCCCCAGCAGCACAATTATAATCGGTATTCAAGTATGCTGGACCTGAAGCTGGAGCGGTTAAATCCGTCATTGCTGTAGGATAGTTTCCTGAGTTTGCTGTAGCAAAAGCTTCAGCTGCCGTTGAAATAGAACGGACAGTGGCTTTAGCCAAAGCATCGTTGGCGGAAACTTTCGCGCGCAACAGGTTCGGGATAGCGATAGCTGCCAACAAGGCAATGATCGCTACCACAATCATGATTTCCACTAATGTGAAACCACTTTTTAAAGTACGTTTGTGCATAGCACACTCCTTCGGATTGGGCCTTTACTACTTCTGGAGTGTCAGGATAGGTTTAAGAAGGCATGAGAATGTATGGTATAAGGACATTTCACAACCGCTTCTGTTGACCACCAGACACCTTGCTTTAAAGGCCAGGTTTATAAGCTACTTAAACCATAGCATATGTTTTATGGATTGTCAAACCGGATTGATGAATTTAATAGGGGAATTATTGGGCTAAAAGCGCTTGCAAACGGGTTTTTTGCTTGTCTAGCTCCACCATTTGCTTGCGTAATCTGGCCAAATCCTGGCGCAAAAGCTTGTCCTGGCTGTTTAAATTGTCCAAACTGAGCGCTAGCTTATTTTGCTCAATTTTGGCATCCTGACTATAGGTCATTTTAACGTACCTTTGGCGCATTTGCTCAACCAAGACTTGCAATTCATCACTATTTTTCTGTAATACACCTAATTGGTTTTCTAAGGCCTTGATCTCGTTATCCGAATACCCCGTTCCCGTAGCAGATACCGCAGAAGAAGCTGCCTGTTGGGACCTTAAGGTTAAGGTCGCCACATCCGCACGTAACTGGGCTATTTGAAGCGCTGTTTGGTCTTGTTCCTTTACTGGCGCAGCCTTAGCCTCTAAACTGCCTAACCGGTCAATAAGCATGGCTTGAGCCGCCTTACTATCATCTATCATCTTAAGCAACCTGGCCCTCTCCTTAACCACATTGACTTGATTGCCATTAATTGTGGGAACACTCCTGGGTACAGACAAATCAACCAGGCGTTGGTTTAACTGATCATCCTGGGCACGCAAACGCAACAGCTCCTGCTGGGCCTGTTTCATTCGCTGGTCGGCATTTTCTGATTTTGTCATTAAATCGAATAATTCCTTGGTTAAATCCGCAATCTGTTTTGCCCTTTTTTCATTAACGGCCGTTAATGGCACCATGGCCTTATTTAATACCATTTCTTGACGGGTCAATTCATCAAGCTGGTCTTTTAACATTCTTAACTGCTCTTTGATCTGATTATTCTTTACATCAAGATTGGCATTATCGGATTTTAATTTGGTCACACTATTTTTCAAACCTTGCAAGGTCGAAACAAAATCATGAGAAATACCTAAGCCCACACCCTCAACCTGGGCTAGGCCAAGTTGCGCGCCAAACACCATCATCAGTAATATCAATATAGGACGTATCATTAACCCACCGCTGCAGTTAAACTTAAAATTGGCATAAACAAAGCAACCACAATAAACCCGACCACAATCCCCAAGAAACCGATAATTAAAGGTTCGATCAATTTAGTTAGCCCATCAACCGCAATATCCACCTGCTCATCGTAAAATTCTGCAACCTTAACTAACATCTTATCTAACTGCCCTGATTTTTCCCCAATTGAAATCATCCGGGTGACCATTGTTGGAAATATCTTTGATTTTCCTAAAGGCTGGGCAATACTTTCCCCTTCTCGCACAGAATCACGCACTTCATCTACAATCAGCTCGATCACCCGGTTGCCGCAGGTCTTTCCGACGATCTCCAATGTTTCCAAAATAGGAACACCACTTTGGTTAAGAGTAGAAAATGTGCGGCAAAAGCGACTGACAGCCACCTTGCACATTAAATCACCAAATACAGGCAACTTCAAGGCAATGCGATCGGTTTGCCAACGCCCGGCATTTGTTTGGCGGTATTTCATAAAAAGAAAGCCAAAAACAATCCCACTCACAATAATCAAGAAAAACTGCTTCTGCAAAAAATTACTCAAATCAATTAACATCTGCGTCATTGCAGGCAATTCTTTTCCCATGGAACTATAAATTTGCGCAAACGTGGGAACAACCTTGATAATCAATCCCATTGTAATCAGAAGCGCCATACTGACAATCACCGCCGGATAAATCATTGCGGTCTGGACTTTTTGCTTTAAACGCTGTGATTTCTCCAAATAGTGAGCGACGCGTTCCAAAATAACGCTTAACACCCCACCACTTTCCCCGACGCGGATCATATTAATATACAAACTGTCAAAAATCCTGGGGTGTTTGCCAAACGCCTCACACAAACCTGTCCCTAACTGAATATCCTGTTTGATCGTCGTCAATGCAGACTTAAGCGTAGGATTAACTGCCTGTTCTGCCAACGCATCCAAAGCCTGCATAATGGGGATGCCGGCATCCACCATGGTGGCAAATTGCCTGGTAAAAATAACAACATCTTCACCCTTGACCTTCTTGCCCCGCCCTGCCTTCGCTGCGGTTGCCTTAACCGCAGATTCCTTTTCCTCGGAAATTGAGGAAATCATCAAATTATTTTTGCGCAAGGCAGCAACAACATCTGCTTCTGTTTCAGCACCCATGGTCCCGTTAAGGATTTTTCCATCCTGATCTCTGGCAACGTATTTAAATGTAGGCATGTTTAATATTTCGTGCTATTCCGCCACAACACATGGCGGACTCTCGCTAAATTAATACAACCGCGAGATTGCTTGTTCAATTTCTGTCTTCGTCGATATAAAGGTAGCAATTTTGCATTTTGTTAAAGCTTCAAGCCTTTGCTTGGCTGCATCCGTCATGGGATTAGTCATCACCACACTTAAAATATCCCCAATACGGTCCAAAGGAATTAAACATTCTTTTACAGCAATTTCCTTGGGGATCAACTTTAATATTTCTGCGTCGATATCGTACTTATTAACTGCAATATACGGCAAGCCGCATTGCAAAACCAGCCCAACAACAATATCCCTCTCATCAACATATCCCAATTTCACCAATATTTCACCAATAAAACCATTTTCTTTATTTTGGCGGGTTAAAGCATCCTCTAACTGCTGGACAGTGATGCGTTTACGCTGGATTAAAATTTCCCCTATCAACGGCCGTGGTGTCATTGAATTCTCCTGTTTCCTATTCTTGCGAAGTAATGCGATAAACTTCTGCCAACGTTGTTTCACCTTCACACATTTTATCAATCACATCATCAAAAAGCAATTTCATGCCTTGTTTTTCTTGAGCATACTGGCTAATGGCATCTGCAGAACATCGTTTAAGCAACAAGTCCCGCACTTCATCGTCGATAACTAAAACTTCTGTCACCCCAAGCCTTCCTTTATATCCCGTGTTTCGGCAATTATCACAACCTTTGCCTTCGTAAAAAACCGTACCTGGCTTGATCTTATCTCCAATTTTTGCCAAGGCTTCAGGGGTAATTGTTACTTTTTGCTTGCAGCTTGGACAGATCCGCCGGCACAGACGTTGGGCGCAAACCAAAACCAAGCTTGATGTAACTAAAAAAGGTTCAAGGCCCATATCCACCAAACGCGTCAAGGCGCCTGCTGCATCATTGGTATGCAGCGTCGAGAAAACTAACTGACCGGTCAATGAGGCCTTAATTGAAATATCCGCTGTTTCCTTATCACGGATTTCCCCGACCATCACCACATCTGGCGATTGCCGCAAAACCGCCTTTAACCCGACGGCAAACGTAAAACCTATATCATGTTTGACTTCAATCTGCGTTAAACCATCGACCATGTATTCCACCGGATCCTCGATGGTGATGATATTCTTATCTACGGTATTTAATTTATTGATCATGGAATAAAGCGTTGTGGATTTACCACTTCCCGTCGGACCAGTGACCAAGATCATCCCGAAAGGTTTAATCATAGCCTCATTTAAAAGTCCAATGGAGCGCTTGCTAAATCCCAGTTTTTCCAAACCCACAGACAAATTCGCCTTATCGAGCACACGCATGACAATCTTCTGACCAAAGGTCGTCGGCAAAAGCGAAACACGAAAATCAATTTGTTTTGTCCCAAAACGCATCTTAAAACGTCCATCCTGCGGGACCTGGAAGGTGGTGATATCCAAATTGGACATAATTTTAATGCGCACAATCACCGCATTCTGGCTTTCTCGAGGAATATTTAAAATATCCTGCAGAATACCATCTATGCGGTATCTGACCCTCATCCCATCTTCGGTAGGTTCCATGTGGATATCCGAAGCACGCTGGTTAATGGCTTCTTTTAAAACCAAATTCACCATGCGCACCAAAGGCACATCTTTGGAAGAATCCGCATCTGCAACTAAAATATTGCTCTCCTGCGGTGAAAGGGACATTTCTTTGGGCAAGGCATCTTCCGCCACCTTGACTGGTTGAGGTTTTGGGGCATTATAAATTTGCTCTATGGCATTTTGAATCTGAGATGGTGGGGCCAGGACAATATCTACGGTCTTGCCGGTCACATTGCCTAAATCATCTACGATCAGAAGATTTAACGGGTCTGCAACCGCAACAGTAATGGTTTCCCCAAAACCGGCTATGGCAACAGCCTGGTACTGGCGGGCAAATTTCTCGGATAACACGGATTTTAACTTCTCATCAAAGCGATATTTGGTCAAATCCAGCGACGGAATATGCAATTCACGCACCAATAGCACCATTAATTCCTGCTCAGAAACAATTCCGTTTTTGACAAGCGCTTGCACCAAACCCGTCGAATTATCCGAAATCTGGTCAAAAACCTCGTCTAATTTAATAGGGTCCACTTGCGGCAAACTGCGCAGGGCTAAACGAATTTTGTCACGCGTATTTTCCATAGCTAAATACTAACTTTCTATAACATGGTCAGCAGGTCACGCCAAAGGCGGGACACGTGGAACCATTAATCAGTAGCTGTAATGCGCACAGCTTCTTCCAATGTCGTCAGTCCGCGGCATGCCTTAATCACCGCATCCTCGCGCATGGTAATCATTCCCTGACTTCGGGCAATTGATTTAATGCTTGCTTCCGAAGCACTGGCTAACACCGCTTCTTTTAACTTAGGCGTCATAATCAAGGTTTCCGTAATCCCCACCCGTCCCTGATAACCCGTTTTTAGACATTTAGGACAACCCTTGCCCCTAAAGAACTTTCTCCCGTGATTGGGCACTAACACATCCACCCGAAATTCCTGGGCCCCTTCCTCGGAAATTGTATATTCTTCCCGACAATGGGAACAAACCTTGCGCACCAAACGCTGGGCCACAATCGCCGCCAAGGATGAACACAATAAAAACGGCTCAATGCCCATGTTAATCATACGCGTAATTGAACCTGGCGCCGTCGTCGTGTGCAAAGAACTGACAACCATGTGCCCTGTGAGCGCTGCCTTGACCGCGATATCCATGGTCTCTGAATCGCGAATTTCACCTATGAGAATAATATCCGGGTCTTGACGCAAAATGGAACGCAAGCTCGCAGGGAACGTCAACCCTACTTCGGCACGGATATTCACCTGGTTAAAACCTTTCACTTGAAATTCCACAGGATCTTCGACGGTGATAATATTTTTTCCTGGAGAATCAATGTATTTAAGAATCGAATATAACGTTGTCGTCTTCCCACTTCCCGTCGGTCCGCAGGCCAATATTAACCCGTGAGGACGGGCGCAAGATTCTTTCAAACGATGCAATGAAGGCGGTTCAAACCCTAATTTATCCAAATCCAACAAACCGCCTGCTTTATCTAATACACGCAATACCACCTTCTCGCCTAACGCCGTCGGTAAAACACTGACACGAAAATCCACTTCCTCTTTTTTGGGGGTCACCACCCGAAATCGCCCATCTTGTGGCAGACGGTGTTCGGCAATATCCAAACTGGACATGACCTTGATACGAGAGATCAATGCCAAGTATAATTCTTTCGACATGCGGTCTGCTTCACGAATTAACCCATCGACGCGGTAACGAATCCTCATCTGGGTCTCTAGCGGTTCAATAAACACATCACTTGCGCGCGCAATAATCGCCTGATTAATAATCGTATTTGTTAATGTAATGATTGGCGCACCTTCCGTCATTGTTTCCAAGAAGTGGCTGTCCATCGATGGTGCTGCAGGCTTAATTAATTCCTCGTCGCGCTCATCATTAATTCCTTGCAAAGTTTCCTGCAAAGAAACCTTCTTTTTAGTATCGTATAAACGCTCAGTCACCTGTTTAATATCGCGCGAACGCGCTAAAATCATATGCACCGCAAGGCCAGTAACCTCCTTGACATTATCCATGGCAATAAGATCAAACGGATCAATCACCGCGATAGTTAACTGGTCACGGATTTTAGATATGGGGACAATGGTGAATTTTTCTGCCATTTCCCGAGGGACTAGCTTTCCTAATTCCTTATCGACCTTTAATGCGGCAATGCTCATTAATGGGAGGTTTAAACTTTCACTTAATGCGGAAATCAATAAATCTTCAGGAATGAGGTTTTGTTGCAAAAGGATGCGGGACAATTCACCGCCGCTTTGACGCTGCTCTTCTTGGGCTTGCTCTAAACGGGCGGGGTCAATCAGCTTATCTCGAAGAAGTATTTCCTTAAAAAGCTCTTGTGCCGACGGCATTACGACATCTCATAATAACGTTTAATGGCGTTTATCACATCAGTCGTGGTGCTGACAAAAGCCTGGACAATGCATCCACTTAAAGCCTCCACTTCCTCTAATGCTTGGACATTTAAGGGATTTGCCATGGCCAACGTCAAACTTTTACCAATCTTATCAATAGGGATTAAACAATATTTCCGACAGACCGCAACCGGCACTGCGCTTAAGACTTCCGGAGCTATTTCATAATTAGCCAATGGCAAATACGGAAAACCATATTGACAGGTCAACGCCTGAACAATATCCTCTTCCGTCACATGTTTTAAGGCAACCAATGCTTCTCCTAAAAGCATGTTTTTTTCTTTTTGCGCATCAAGGGCTTCTTGCAACTGGGCCCGGCTGATAATCCCGCGTTCAATGAGGATCTCGCCCAATTGTTTATTGATGGTCTTACGAAAATTTTTCATGGCACCTATAATAACGGGATAATATTAGATTGTCCAGCAACAATCACCAGAACGGACCTGGTCCCTTGAGTTCCAGGGACCAGGTCCGTTCAATGATTATTAAAAAATTGTCCGGTGCCGGCTTAAATTTAACAAAAACCCCACCATGACCGCAAACACCATAAATGACGTACGGCCATAGCTGACCATGGGCAAGGTAATCCCAACAACAGGCAATAAACCCATAACCATGCCAACATTAATCACCACCTGTAAGGTCAAAATACTGACAATACCTAACACCACCAAACGCCCAAACGGATCTTTATTATGCTCGGCAATACGAAATCCACAAAAAATAAGCATGGCATAGGCATAAATCAATACCAAGCCACCTAGAAATCCCCATTCCTCGCCGATCACGGAAAAAATGAAATCCGTATGCCGTTCCGGCAAGAAATTCAATTGATTCTGCGTTCCTGCCAACCAGCCTTTACCGAATAATTGCCCAGAACCAATAGCAATCTTCGATTGGGCAATTGTATATCCTGCCCCTAAGGGATCATGGTCGGGATTTAAAAATACCAATAATCGATCCCGCTGATATGGTTTAAGCACATGCCAGGCAAATGGCATAATTGCCGCTAATATCCCTATCAATCCCCAAAATATCCTAATAGGTAGACCACTTAAAAATAACATAATCAAAAATATCCCAAAAATTAAGATGGCTGTTCCTAAATCAGGCTGCTTAAAAATCAAGAGCACTGAAATTCCAACATAAAACAAAGGCAAAAGCACATTGACCCATAAAGTGTTGACGGTACTCGTTAAATCAAACGATAGCTGCGGCCGGCGTTGGCTAAGATAACGGCCTAAAAATAATACTACGGCTAATTTGCTAAACTCCGACGGTTGAAAGCTAAAGCTACCGATGGAAAACCACCGGGTTGCCCCCAATGCTTCTCTCCCTAACAATAACACCGCCGCTAAAAATACAACGCTTATGATATAAAGCGCATATGACCAATCGTAAAACCGTCGATAATCCAAATGACTTAGCACAAACATCACAATCAATGATGCCAAGGCACAGCCTAATTGGTCATAAAACACAGCCTGACCAATGCGCACATTATTATAACTGGCACTAAACAAGGCTACCAAACCAATGGCCATAATCAATATTGAATGGATCCAAATAGTTTTAGGAATTTCTTTTTGAGTGAACATCACAAACTCCGAAAGCAAGCATTATCACGGCACACATGCCCCGCATGAAATAAAAAACGGTTTTTAGCAATAAACGTATAAAGCCCCGGGCCAAGAATGCCCATGCCAGGGAAATATAACATTGGAAGCATGGGATACAGCATCGGCAAATGCCAAGATAATCGACGGAAAGCGAAAAACCCACCCCACAAACGGCCTTGTTGATCAACAATATGCATTTGACTATTAGCAGCTTGAACCGTTAACAGCGGATGAAGCCGTTCAAGATCTGTCTGATGAAAATCAATTAAATCCAGCTTACCCCACAAATCCATTACTTCTAAAAGAGCAACACTATGACGGCAAAAACCACATTTTCCGTCATAAATCACCTTAATCTTAATTGATGCAGCCCAAAGTCGGCGCCTGGCTTCCACCCAATCTAACACGTTATGGCTATCAATGAACAACAATAATTGCGCAGGAAATAAAAAGAAAAATATCGTGGGCACGTCCAAGGTTAATAATAAAACTAAATGAAAGAAAAAACCTAGGCATATCGCCCCATAACGGGTGCGGGGAATAAATAATAAAATGGGCATTAATAATTCTATGGTCACAATCAAAATGCCTAACACATAGCACCACTGCGGATGGCTGGCAAAAACTTCTTTCAGTAGGAAATTCTTAGTTACTCCGGACGACGGATAATTCATTAAATACCAAATGGGATTACCTGTTAACCAATTGCCCTGTGCTGTAATCTTATATAAGGCCGTGTAGAAAAACGTAGACGCGATCTGCAATTGCAATAAACGCTGGATAAAATACGGACGGCACTGGCGGTACGCATCCTTCTTTTCTCGACGAAGAGCATCGATAGAAAAATAATCCCCATGATAGGGTGTTAAGCACATAAGAAATAGCGTGACTAATAAAATATCCCAGGACAGGGTGCCAATATGAAAATCGTTTAAAGCGTAAAAATAGTAGCAGCATGCCGTCATCACCATGCAACTGATTTGGCTAAACGCCCCAATTAAAAACATCACAAAGCTGATAATAAAAAGCCAGACAAACAAGACAACCAAAACATCCGGGCTTGCCTGCACCCAACGGATAAATTCAGTAGGAAAGAATACAGGATTAACTGTCTTAAATGCCGTAGACAAATAATTATCGGCAAGTGGCATGAAGGATGGCAAGACATGCAGGCCTGTTGTTAAAGCAACACAAATACGAAATAGCGATAAGCTAATTGACGGTCGTTCGTCAAGAAATACACGGTGCCAAGTTTTATATAATTTGTTCATAATTCGTCGCAATTTTTGGGTCCTGCCGGATCGGCTCGGGCTTGGTGCTCCTGTTTTGGTTTGTGTGTGCTAGCCCTTAGGTACCGGGTTTCCCTCTGGTGATACACATTCTGGTCCGTCCGCTCCAAGCCAGCTCGCCTCCCGGCACCCAAAAACTAAATATAATTACAATCTACACTCATACGCCACACCTTCTAAACGCTCATAAGGACGTGCTGTTAATGCTGGATACTGCACATAGGTCACAACAAAACTTTCATAATACGGAAATTTCCGTCGAAGATAGGTGCAAAACTGATCTTTGACATCTGCAGACAATACTGTACTTAATGCATTGCGGTTAATATTGTCATACCCAATAGCGCGAGTTAATAAAATCTGGTGCGGATCAATAATCTGTGAACGACCATTGATAATACCATACACCTGGGCGTGCCCATATTGATCCCCCACATTAAAAAACATAACCCACCCCGCCGGTGGAAATAGCCATTTGATCTTCGGCAATTCCCTCCCCACCCAAGGACTCAAATAAAAATGCCGCAAGGATTCATAATGGAAGGCGCATAACCAAACCGCGACAAAAATGGAAATAATGATATTCCTAATGTTTGTCATCATGACCTTCTTTAATCACATCCGCTGTAAAGGCATACATGACATTATGCGGGTCCTGCCAACAGTTTTTCTCAAGCCCTGCTTTTTGTGAGCAAAGTTCTGATAGAAATTCTTCCTTGCTCCACCCGGTTTCTGTGGCCACCTGGGGCAAAAACACTCCTTGATGGCTTGCCCCATCACTGACAATCACCCCATGCGTACCTAAAATAATTTCATCTGGCGACGATATCCGCACAGGCACTGATAATACTGAAACTTCCACATCAATATCTTTTAACTCTGACGCCTCAACAGGGTTAAAACGCGGGTCTTGGCTGGCTGCAGCTTTTGCCATATCCCGAACCGTTTCAATCAAAGGTTTTTGCCCAATGATATTACCGATGCATCCACGCAATACTCCGTGTTTTTGTAAGGTGACAAAAGCCCCTTGCACTTGCCTTAAACGCAGATCTTCTGTTTTAATATCGGGCAAATCTTTCTTAGCCACAAAACTCTCAACAGTGCGACGGGCCAAGGCAAGCAAGCTTTGCCGCTGTTGATCTGTTAAAGCGGCAGCTGCAACTTGGAAGTTTTCCTGATCTTCATAAAAAGCAATTGCCGCATAACCAACCACCCGCGACTTATCACCCGTAACATCACCGGAATTCGCTTTAACGATCAATTGCGTTTTAAGGGATAATTCTTGCGCTATAACCAACCCTGCAATAACCGGAGTAAACCCGCATAGTTCCATCCGTCGAGAAAATACCCCCTCCCACAAACTTTTAGCATCTTTATTTAAAACAGCTTCAATTGTTAAGGCATCCATCTGCTTGGCTGTTTGATAATCATGGTAATGCGATAGATCTGTACTTAACACGATCAGAACATCATCGCGATTGGCAGTTAAACGCATCAAGGCCTCTGCTAAGGCCCGGCATATTGAAGGTTCTGGCTGCCCGATGATGACAGGAACTAAACGCGCATGAGGCCACGTTTTCTCAATAAAGGGCAGTTGAACTTCCAAGGCATGTTCACGATCAAAAATCTTGGGTAAATTGGCAAAACGAGGGTCTGCCTTTAATAATTTCTGGGCTAAATCTTCATCCACTGCAATATCCCCCAAGGGAGTTTGAAAAGACCCGGATGGCCAAATAGACACACCGGTTAAATCCGTAAAATGGCTGGGAGCAACCACAATCACCGTTTTAACTACTTGCGAAGCAACTGCCTGATACCCTGCCCCAGCAATGGCACCGGAAAATTCATAACCCGCATGAGGCACCATAAGCATACGCACACGACCATTCATCTTTATCGACGGAGATTTAGACTTAAACGCATCAATATCTTTGGATAATTGCTGGGGATCAGCGCTATAAAACTGGCCTGCCACATTAGGTGTTTTACGTAAAAGACCATCGGACGAGGCCATTAAACCCGTCGAAATTAAAATAAACGCGGTTAAGCACCAGGGAAAGATTTTAATCATGATGAAAACTATGTTTGTGAAAAATAACGGTCGAGGCTGAAGTTTTGTGCGCGTGGTAAATTGCGCAAGGCCATGAATGCTAATAACAACATCATGCTATCAAAAATAATGATATGCGTAGGTGCCACATGGATCAATTCACCAAAACAACCGCATTGGTCAATGGGCAAATGCCTCATTAAGGCTTGCCCCACCACCACAATAAAAAGCGCAAACTGCACAGCCGCGCATTTTAGTGCCCATTCGCTCCATAATCCGACGACAAGGAATAATCCAGTAAAAAGCTCTAACCATGGCAACAAACGGGCTGTTAAATCTTCAAGCCATGCTGGCACCATCTGGTAGGCTTGGATAACATATAAAAAATTCTGGTAATGGCTTAAGGTTTTCTCAACCCCGGCCGCCAGTAGCACAATCCCTAAAATCAAACGGATGCTTGCCCACATATTAATCCTTAAAATATGTATCTAATTCATCAGTTAATGATTTAGGACCTACTACCATTTTCTGGTTGATAAAATAGGTTGGTGTGGATTGAATCCCTAAGGACTGCCCCAACAAACGGTCAGCCTCGACGGAATCCTTAGTTTTTTGATCTTGCATACAGGTATTTAAACGGCCTATATCTACCCCTTGTGATTTTGCCCATCCATCCCACATGGTTTGGGCGTTTAACAAATCTTTCCATTGAGCTTGATGCAAAATTAAAACATTATGTACAGGCCAAAACATCCCTTGATAGGCAGCGCATTGGGCATACATAGCAGCGGTAATGGCATGACGATGGATTTGAGGCAATGGGAAATACCTCATTTGCACATGAATATCCTGCGGGTGCTTTTCGACATATTCATTTAACTTCATCGCACCTGCTGCACATGCAGGGCATTGAAAATCCATAAACTCTATAACTGACACCTTGGCATCTTTCGGCCCTTTTGCCCTGGCCATCACTGGGTCCATGTCCTTGGCATTCTTAATAAGCAATAACCGTGCACCTACAATAACAAGGACCACACATAAAACGATCACGAATGTTGCTTCTCTTTTCGTCAATTTTTTCATATCAACCCTCTTATTTGTCTCGACCTGTCGAATGAACCAACGTTCGTAATTTCTTAGCTAAGGCAGCATTGTTCTGGCCTGCACGCAGACGCCACTGCCAATTAGACACCTTTGTCGCCGGAGTATTCATGCGACCTTCTTCTCCCAGGCCTAACAAATCCCCTGCTGGCACTATCGCCAATTTTGCTTTTGAACGCATCAATGCTTCCATCAACTGCCAATGCAGTTGTCTTGCATTTACTTTCTTACCCAAGACCATGGCAATATTTGTCCGCTCATGCCCTTTTGCTTCCTGGCGGAACCACCCTTGAATGGTATTATTATCGTGGGTACCTGTATAGACCACATTATCCGTGGTGTAATTCTTAGGCGCATGCGGGTTATTTTTTGGATTATCTCCAAACGCAAACAGCAACACCCTCATACCGGGAATATTAAATTTCTTCATCAAGATGGGAACATCAGGAGTAATTTCCCCTAAATCCTCGGCGATAATATTAATCTTTCCCAAGTTTTTTAATAACTGCTTAAAGAAATCATCTCGCGGTCCTTTGACCCAACGGCCAAACACCGCTAGTTTTTCATGGGCAGGAATTTGCCAAAAACTTAAAAACCCGCGGAAATGATCAATGCGCAAATAATCGCACATGGTGAGATTATGCTGGATGCGCTTAACCCACCAGGCGTACCGGTCTTTTTTAAGATTGTCCCAATCATACACAGGATTTCCCCATCGTTGGCCAGTCCTAGAGAAATAATCAGGCGGACAACCGCTGACAAATTTGACATTCCCTCGAGCATCTAATTTAAAATATTGCGGATAACACCAAACATCCACACTATCATAATTCACATAAATCGGAATGTCGCCGATGATGCCAATGCCATGGTCATTGGCATATGCTTTAAGCGCCTTCCATTGCCGAAAAAAAACATACTGGGTAAATTTAATCTTCCCAACCAAATCACTATGTTGCTGTGCCAGGCGCTTAAGGCCAGCGGGCTTACGTTCTTTAATATCTTTAGGCCAATCATTCCATGCTTTATTTGCAAATGCCGTCTTAGCGGCGCAAAATAATGCATAATCGTCCAACCACGGATTATGAGCAACAAAAGAATTGTATTCCGAAAACTGGGAAGATTTTTTAAATTGCCGATACGCTAAAGTCAAAAGATGTTCTTTATAAATAATGACCTTGGCATAATCAACACTATTTAAATCTATGCCCTTTGGTGGTTTTACATCCTGACGGGACAATAAGCCTTCACTGACTAATACATCCGGGCTAATAAATAAAGGGTTGCCGGCAAAAGCAGATAAGGAACTATATGGGGAATGGCCATTGATCCCGTCGGTAGGATTAATAGGCAAAATCTGCCAATAGGAAATCTTGGCAGACTTTAGAAAATCTACCCAGGCATACGCCGAGGGACCTAAATCCCCAATGCCATAAGCACCAGGCAATGAACTGATATGAAGTAAAACGCCCGCGGCTTTCGCACGCATCATGGCAAGTCCTATGGATTAATTCCCACGAATTTATTAACTGTCAACGGATCAACATCTAAAATATTACCGAGCCGTTCAAACTGCTTCACCCACTGGTTAGCTAAAATATTTGCAGAGGCATGTTGGGCAATATCCAGATAGACCGAACGTCCTAAGGCAAAATAAATATTCTGAGCTTTCCACAAATCCAATTCCAAATTCAAAGAATTCAGAATTTCCAAGGTACTGCTAATACTTTCCATTAGCACCACATCATCCGGATGTTCGGACAAGCGATGCATTAAATTGCTCACCCTCTGGCTAGCTGTAAAAGTAAAATTTGTCTGGTCCCGTTTAAAAGCCCAGCGTTTCATTTCTTCAGCTAACGAACGCAAACGTTCAATATTAATCGTCGGCTCCTCTAATACCGCACTCATGTCCCGATTTAAAATAAATTCCACGACGGTAATAAGCATCCGCGGCAGGGGCAAACGGATTTCATTTTTAATCTGCATCAATGGGTAATGGTGCTCATAAATCTGGCGGAATGAACCATCAATATCTTCCATTGTTGATTTTAACACCTGATTTAAAATATTTTGCTGTTCCTGCTTAAACAAGTGCCACAAAGAATAATTTTGCGCACCAAAATACCGGTTAATTAAACCTATCACTCCGGGGGTATTGCTTTCTAAAAAGGCTGCGGTGATATCACGTTGCATGCCAGCATAATCATCCGGCTTGTAATAATCGACGCCCCCAATAAAATTATGATCACCTAAGTGCAAGACCGCAAATTGAATATGCGCTTTTTCCGTCGTAATATCAGAAGCCACCAGCCCCTGGCCAACAGCCAAACGCAAGCGGCCAGCTTCCTTTAGAGTATATTGGTCGCACTTAACCGTATAAGAATACATGCGCGCCTTGGAGGGATAATGCTCGAATAACGATGTCATGGCATAATGCGCCCCAACCCGCAATAAATTAACCACCGACGGAAGAACCCATGTCCTGTAAATCGTAGCCCCATTTTTCATTTCGGGCACATTGCTGACAGCTTTTTCCAAATTGCGGATAAATTCTTCTTCCAAATCCTGGCTGCCTACCTCACGCGCTAACTGGAGAGAATACGCCGCATATTTTAATATTTGTACGGTTTCAAGCCCGGAAATATCATTAAAAAACCAGCCGCATGACGTGTACATGAGCATGGCATTAAGCTGCATTTCCAATAATTTAAAAACCTTAATCCGTTCTTCTGCTGTTAATTCACGCTTAATGCGGCTATTTAAATATTGATCTACGGTTTCACGGCTACGGTTTAAAACCACGTCGATATACCCATTACGCATATCCCACGGGTCAACCCCAAATGCACTCATTTGCGTTTCATAAATTGGAGCTAAGGCATCCCTTAATTTATCCAATGCTTCACGCAAAGGGGCGCGCCATGCCTGGTTCCAACCTGCTTGGCCGCCCGTCGAACAACCGCAATTGGAACGCCAGCGCTCTACCCCATGCGCACAGCTCCAGGAAGAATTTTCTACAATTTGAACTTCATGCTTCGGCGGGAATTTCTCTAAGAATTCACCATAGACGGTTAATTGCGCCAACTGGCTTTTTTGCAAATAATGCAAACAATACGCCAAGGCCATATCCCCAAACTTGTGGTGATGCCCATAGGTTTCTCCGTCGGTAGCAATATTGACTAACTGGGCATTGGCGGCATTAGGATTAAATTCACGCGCCAAACGATTGGCAAAATATTCGCCATTATTTAAAAGCCCTTCAAAGGCCACCCCTTGGGCCACTGGCCCATCATAGAAAAATATGCTGATGGTACGCCCCGACGGCAAATGACATAAATAAGGAACACGCGGATCAACCGCCTGAATATGCACATCACGCCAAAGCATATCCTGGCCAATTTCCCTGACTGACGCTGCTTGATGAGGGGCTAAAATCGTAAATTTAATGCCGTACTCTGCCATAATATCGAGCGTCAAGTTATCAACTGCAGCTTCCCCCAACCACATCCCTTCCGGCTTACGCTTAAAGCGGTACTCAAAATCTTTTATCCCCCAAATGATTTGCGTGCGCTTATCACGCTCATTTGCTAAGGGCATAATCATATGGTTATACACTTGCGCAACAGCACTGCCATGGCCACCAAAATAAGTTTGGCTTAATCGGTCTGCTTCTAAAATAGCCGCATAGGTTTCCGGCGCCTTATCTTCCATCCATGACAATAGCGTAGGGCCAAAATTAAAACTGATATGGGAGTAATTATTAACAATGTCGACGATTTTACGTGAACCGTCGAGGATGCGGGCTGCGCCATTACGGGCGTAACATTCCACATTGACGCGTTCATTCCAATCGTGGTAAGGGAAAGCAGAATCCTGGATTTCCACTTCATTCAGCCATGGATTTTCACGGGGAGGCTGATAAAAATGCCCGTGGATGCATACAAAACGGTTCATTTTTTGCCTTTGGTTTTACCTTTGGCCTGGGTTGTTTCCCCGCTTTGGATATCCTGATGCATATTGTAGACAATATTGTTAAACGAACGCAATTCATTGTCGACGAGAGAAACGAATGTACGACGATTTTTGGTGGAATAATTGATTTTATCCTCACGCGCTAACCAACCCACTGCCTGCCAGACTACTGCATCCTTTTCCTTGAGCGCCTTACCTAATTGGGCCATGTTGGTTTCCCCATTTTGGCCAAGGTAGCGCCAGGTTTTCCCTGCTAATTCAATGATCTTGTCTTTCATAACACCCTCCTACTTTTGATCAAAATTATTATGACTATAGGCATTCTAGTATTAAAGAAATGGACAGTCAATATTAACCAAGGATTAATATTCTAAAATAGAATATTATTTATTCTTACGAGCTGAATCTATTTTTGGTCTAGGAGGTTGAAAACCAAATGGCACCTTAGACTTAGAAGGTTCTTCGTTTTCTTTGAGCAATCGTTTAATTGCTTCGAATATCAGAGCTATCTTTTTATCATGATCTTGAAAATTACGCTCTAAATCCTCAATTTTGCGAGCCAAATCCTTATTAAAAAACATCAGTTCCCTCAATTTTGTAAACGTACGCATAATTTGAATATTAACCTGAATCGCTCTAGGACTGTGTAAAACACCTGAAAGCATAGCAATTCCTTCTTCCGTAAACGCCATCGGCAGCTTTCGCGTACCTCCCCAACTTGAAGTGCCAAATTGGCACATCAAGTTATCTAACTCTTCTCGTGTTAATTGAATCAAAAAATCATCCGGAAATCTTTCTATATTACGCCGAACCTGCCGTGTTAATTGACTAGTTAATACCCCATAAAGAATGGCTAAATCTTTATCAAACATTACCTTACGCCCACGAATTAAATAAATCTTATTTTGAATCACTTCTACTGGCACCGCAATTTCTGATTTAGACATAAAATCCCCTTTGAAAATAGAATTGAATGGAAGTTTAGACGTTGGGGGTTTGTGCTGCTATCGCCGATAAGGGGTATCGGCAATTAATACATAACAATATTATCAAAACTTATTTTAATTGCAAAATTCAATTCACTGGCATAAGGCCTAAAACCTGGGTAAGATCGGTAACGTGGGTCATTTCGCGGACGTTAAACTTAACACCTGTGATTTGGGCAGCATCAATATAAACCTGTTGGTCATCCCCGAATGCTTTTGTCGGGGATCCAGAAAAATAGGGCGCTGTCCCCAATTTCGTTTGTAATTCCATCTGCGCCGGATTCATATCAATCCCGCCAGGCCCAGCCTTCATCGCTGCATTGGCTGACGGATGTACTTTAATTGAAACGACCGATGATAATAACAAACTATGAGGGGTCATCCAGTCAGGAACCTGATTATAATAAATTCTGCCATTATCTTTTACACCTTCAAAAATAACGTTATTGATATGAGGTGAAGGAAGCCATCTATTTGCAACAGCACCAGGTGTCACTTCAATGTCAATTCTCGATTTTCCAGAAATAAGTTCTAAATCTTTCACAAGCTGTCTGATCTTTTCTGCGCCTGACTGATTTAAACTAATTGAAAGGATTGATGATGGAGACAAGCTATGAGGAGTCATCCAGCCAGGAACCTGATTATAATAAATTGTGCCATCAGGCCCAACACGTTCAAAAATAACGTTACTGATCTCTCTTGAATTATTCACTCTCCTTGCGGCGGTATCCGGTGTCATCTCAATATCAATCATTGATTCTCTAGGAATAAGCGCCAAAGCTCTCACAATCTGCTTTACATTTTCTGAGTTCATGGCGGGATTGGCTGGGTGAACATCAGAATTCCAGTCTGGCGACTCTAATATTTCTTTTAATTTCTCAACAATCTCATTTGGATCATTATCTTCAATCATATTACGATAATAAGGATCTCCTTGTAAAAGCTCTGCTAATAAAATTCTACCCTCATTGGGATATGTTCGCAGTGCATCTACAATTTTATCTTTCGC
>CAZHGK010000009.1:30192-32460 GCA_964532095.1 uncultured Planctomycetales bacterium
AATTCTCCTTTCTTTCTGTGCATAAACATCTTCATTCCCAGAAAAAACAATCGTCGTTAAATTCAATAATAGTTGGTGTCGTATCTTGCGTTTCATCATCGGCATATCTTGGCCACTTAATAAATAGTCAGTGTAAACCCCTAAACGATTCGCCATATCCCAATTCTGAGAATCATCTATTGCCTTTAGAACGACTGCATTATGTTTATTAAATTCTACTGGATCTACAAAGGCTAATTCATCTTGCCATAGATCTAACCCAAGCGCCTGCGCTCTTTGTGCCAATGCTTTAGATGAATCATCCAAAAATGTTAATTCTTTCTCGATTAGAAAAGGTTTATGTTGTCTAAATAAAAATGACATAGTCCCTGCTCCCCTAATCTTGGGAGCAAAATCAGAAGAAACTAAAAGCTGTTGAAATAATTCTTCCGGCACATTTCTCCAGCAACGAATAATGATTACCTTTGTATCATCCTTTAAATTTAAAGACTGGTTTACCATTACCTCATCATTAATTACTTGTACACCTGGCAATTCATAAGGTTTAGCAGGAAACCTATTCTCATAACCTCTTTGCCCTGCTCCCAAATCAAACAGGACAATTGGCTTGGCGACATTGGCACTGATCAGACTGTTCACATAATTCTCTAATCCTTTTAAGCTGTGCACATATGCGACAGCCCACTGTTTATCTTCAAAGCCCCCTGCGTGTATATTCAATTTCTCTAAAAGTTGCTTTCGCTTCTCAGGCGTATTCATTTTCTCGACAATAGTATTTCCATTAACACCTACACCCAATGTCCCAGGCATAAACCCAGTAGCAAAGAAGTCATGATATAGTGCTCCGAATGTGTTTCCAAAACCCGATTTATCAAAATCTGCAATGTTGATGGTTCTTTCTAAGGAGGTTTTGGGTTTCCATTGTGTTGGCAAATCTTTAATCAACACATAATCTTTTGTTTTAGCAATGTGGTCTTCAATCGCACGCAATTCTTGAGTTTCATCTTCAATGGTGACAATAGGCCAATCTTTATGATTAAGTTTAAATGCTAATATACGAATGCCTTTTACTGTTTGATCTACGAGTTGCGAATTAATTTCAGGCTCAATGGACGGCAGCCACCAACTTACCGCAGCATCTTCAGTAATCAAGTAAATAGGATTAAGAGGGTATCTTTCTTTAAGTTTCAATAATAACTTCCATGCTATTAAAGCATCCCCTCGTCCATCCGGCACATAGGGCAAGGAAAAATAAATAGGCGTGTTAGGGTTAACCTTCGTACTTACTACTCCTTCTTGCCAACCCATTTCTTTTTGCCAAAGGCCTAAAGATTCTGATGGCCACTGATCATTGGCAGAAGCCTGAACAAAAGGAATCCAGTCTCTCTTAAAATAAATGTTCAACAAATCATAAGCCCCTCTTAAGTCTCTTAATTGGCAGGTCGCCAAAGATTGCTGAACTGAAGTAAGAATTTCTGAGGCTAGTTCTGATTTTAAATCTAAACTTTTCCATGCCTTAGATGCAACAGCCAGATGCAATGCCATTACTTCGGAACGCAAACCATTACTTTTATCTAAAGCTCTTAATTCAAATAAGCGCACCGTCTGCTGCAATGTTACCGCATCCACAAGGCCATCTCTCAGCCAATCCATCAACGCATAAGACAAAGCTTCAAACCATTTGCTCTCATAAAACCATACCCTTCCATCACTATTGACATCTTTAAGATAGTCAAATCGTCTGGCTAAAAAAATAAATATTTCATTACGTTTCTCAGCACTCAAGTTTTTAAACCAAGACTTCGAGTTAACAAATATTTTCTGTTCGTCTTCAGATTGCACCCTCGAAAGAGATGAAGAAATTCTTTGTTGAATAAAATATTGATAATATTTTTCTGCATCAGTCTTCATCCCTTTATCTTCCTTGAGCATGGCAGCATCAGCGACAATTTTCACAATGGACGATTCATCTAATTTCTTTCTTTGCTCAATGGTCACTTGAGCGGCACTGACAAAATCAATATTTGGTCGGCCAATAACTCCGCCGGAGAAGTATTTGCGAGGCATACCATCTGCTTCTTTAATGTAATTAAATACGCCTTTCTTAAAGGCTTGGAGGTATTGTTGGTAAATTGCTTCGACATTGGTGGTCTCCTCTGGGTCGCTTCCACCTTCATTCGTTTTCTTGCTCGGCAGCCTGCTAGGGGACACGTTCTTCGTAACTTTATTATTGAACATGTCCCCTGGTTGGCGGGTTGGCTGTAGTCC
>CAZHGK010000010.1:0-6427 GCA_964532095.1 uncultured Planctomycetales bacterium
GAAAAAGATTTGTGGGTTAATCTTTCACCTTATGAAAAGGATCGCATCATTCCTGAAGCGTTTGGCAATACAGAGATGGGGCGTGATCTTTTAGCCCAGGATTATATTCTCAAGCAATTGACTGCTTCTTTAATTTATCCCGAGAAAGATTTAGGAAGAAATTTTTGGAATAAGGTTTATACCAAAGCCCGTGAACTTTATGGGAGCAGCGATATTCCCGTTAATACATTTAACAAGGTATGGATTGTTCCCAGCAAGGCTGTTGTTTGGGAGCATGATGGCGCGGCTTTTGTGGTTGAAACGCATTTGCGGGTGATGTTAGAGGAAGATTATCTAGCAGTCTCTAAGAACGCTGGCCAACCAGGGGACATGTCCCCGAAGGGGCCGTGTCCCCAAGCAGGAGGCCAAGCAAGTGAGCTGACGAATACGAAAGCAACCCAGGTAAAACACCAAACGAATAGTATTAGCTCGCAGATTATTAGAGAGATTATTGTTCCCGAATTAGAGCGTGAAGTTAACGAAGGTAAGAATTTTGCGAATCTACGCCAAATTTATAATTCGATGATTTTGGCGGTTTGGTATAAGGATGTATTAAAGGAAGGTGTGCTTGCCCAGGTGTATGCGAATCAGAATAAGGTTACAGGAGTAGATTTGGCAGATAAGACAAGTAAACTTCAAATTTATAATCAATATTTGCAGGCATTTAAAAAGGGAGTTTATAACTATATTAAGGAAGAGCCTTTGGATGTGTCATTGCGAGGGCAAAGCCTGAAGCAATCTTTTAAAGGAACCGCTCCAAGGAAATATTTTTCGGGAGGGGCGACCTATGCTTTTTTAGGAAGAATCATCCATCGTGATTTGATGAGTGGCGGGCGTGTGCCTCAAAGGGTTAGTGAATATTTGCTTGCACATCAAAAAACTTTCAGGGAATTTGTATGGAGGGCTCAAGGTGTTGGCAGTGCAGCTCAAATTACGGAAGTTGTAACCGATAATGAGAAACGCTTTTTTAGGAAATTGGAAACTGAGCAAGTTCCCGTCGTATTTGGTAACAATCTTAAACAACATGGTTTGGAATTTGAAGAAGTCTGGATGTCAGAAGTTAATTCTAGGGAAGGGCGACTTATTTTGCCAGGAAGCAATTTGAACGTATTGAAAAACCCTACCACTCTTGCCAGTATTTCAACTGGTATTCTTCAAGCATTAGCAGGTGCAAGCTATTCAGGCTTATTAGAGGGGATCATAGGGCATAATTCCAGTAGATTCGACAAGGAAATAGATGCTGGAGCTGTGAAATTAGGGCGAGATTCTTTGCAAAAATGGGCGAAAACATTGGACATAACAATTGTCATAGGAGGAAATGAAGGGTCATTTAGGGATGATTCAAAAGATATGCCAGTGGGATTAATCCTAAATCCAGGTGGGAAAAATGGGATTTATATGTATTTTGGTGATTCGGTTGAGGTTACCAATGGAATAAAACTTGAAATCGGTAAACCTGGAACTTCAACCATGGTTACGCTTGTCCCATTGATGATGCCTTCCACAGATGGCTATCGTATTTCCTTAGCCATAGATAAACTTAATCCCAGCAAACCATTACCGAGAATTGACCCAATTATCACAGAAACAAATACCTTACGTCATGTTTTGAAACAATTGGCCGAATATCTTGATGTTAAAGATTTCAGTGCATTTATCCAGGAGTTAAACAGGGATTATAATTTTGTGACCTTAGATCGTCCCAAACATGGCCAGCTTATAAAACAGGCACAGGATCTTGGTTTTAATGTTTTAACGCGTGAAGATGGAGACCCTTTGCTTTTTATTCGTGCTTTATTGGGAATCAGGGGAAGTGATGGCAAGAAATTATTTGCTCTTTCAACAGGAGGGGCTAATGAGCATTTGATGTCTATGATCTTTGCGTCTTTATATGGAAAGGCCTATATGGCCTCAACCTATGCATCAACAACAACGCTAAAGGCAATTGATAAGGAATTTGCTGTCTCAGCAAGAAAAGGGCAAGGAAGCTTGAATAATGCAAGAATGTTTGTTAAAGATGATATAAATAATTTTGTTTTGGTTAATTCTGCATTTGATAAAATTCGTCATGCGGGTATCGAGGTTCCTGATGGGCCAGTTACGAAAGCTGAACTTGAAAAACATTTATTAGATATGCGATCTGAAGAATTAAAGCATTTGCGTCGACGTTCATTGCCAGCTTCCTTTGTGATTGCTTCCATAACTGGAGCTAATGAATTAGATTGGGGTGTGTTAAAGGATTATATTCGTCCTGTGACATGGGTTGAACAAAAGGATGGTTCAGGTAGGGCAATTATCAGTGGTTTTTTCATTAACAATGATGATGGTAAGGTTTATTTTTTTAGGACCAGTTTTAAAACCAAGGATGTTACTGAATCAAGATATTCTATTGTTTCTCACAATACACTTTGGCCAAATCCTTTGATTGAGCAATATGAAAAAACTAGAAAAAGGTTTATGGAAATGCTTGAAGCAGGGAGTATTGATAGTGAAATTATCGAGGGACATATCAAAAATACAAATAATTTATTAGGTAAATACCCTGATGCGAAAAATGTTTTGGAGAGGCTTAATAGTGCCTTTGCAGCAGAAAGTCGAGATATACGTTTGGAGCGTGAGCTCATACTCGGTTTAAAAGCTGTAGACAAGTTTATTTTAGGTGAACCTGCGATTGAAACTAATAATGGTGAACGTTTTAATTTGGTGCAGCAGGGTGAAGAAAGTGCTGCGATGAATGTTTCTTCCAAAGCAACATCATTAATACAACAGCGTCAAGGGGGGATCGATTTACGTTATTCCAAATGGATGAATTTGGAAGTAAAGCGTGACGCCAATGGTAAGCCGCTTCCCATTAGCCAGCAACCAATGGATGTGAGAGAAATCCGTGGGCTAATGGAAATCCCCATTGATTTTAAACCTGTCCATATGCCAACATTCTTGGGTATGGATAAGAAATCCGAGCAACAATTAGCAATGCTCAATTGATTCATTGTCAGAATAATCCCTCGTGGTATAATTTCCCCAATGGAAAAATTTATTCACATATCTCCCCAGCAAGCACATGAAATGGTGGTCAATGATTCTGTGCAAGCGGTTGATGTACGTAATCGCGATGCTTTTATCAAAGGCCATCTTCCTCATGCTTTTCATTTAACAGATGAGACAGTAGAAAAATTCTTAGTCGATGCTGATAAAGCAAAACCTGTGATTTGTTATTGTTATCATGGGTTTTCCAGCCAAAGTGCCGCAGATTTCTTAGTTAGCCAGGGTTTTAAAAAAGTATATAGCATGGATGGTGGTTATGAAGAATATAAGAAATCTTATCCTCAGTCTTAGTTTATTTTTTGTGTTTGGAATGTTAATGCCACAATTAACAATCGCAGAGAATGTGGTTGTGGATCTAAGTATGCATGGGCCAGAGCTTCGTCGGGCACCGTTTGATATCAGGCACAAATTCGAGAAACAAACCAAGGAAGACTGGTATACTTCTTCCTATCAGGACCGTAAGAAATTCTTAACGGAATATTACATAAACTTGCAAGAAGAACAAGAGTTGCAAAATGTAAAGAATCGTGAGACCCAAAAGCAGGTTAGAGAAATAGAGCAACAAAAAAGGCAAGAAAAGAGAATAAAGATCCAGCAAGAGCGAGCAGCTCGAAGTGAAGCCAAGCAAGAATTGCGTCAAAAGAAAATGGAAGGTAAGAAGTTCCAGCGTATGGTCCGAGATGAGAAAAGAAAGCTAGATAACGCAAGGGTTAATCATTAAGGGGTTATGAAATTTAAGGTTTTAAGTGTTATTTTTGATATGGATGGGGTGATTACTGATACCATGCCATATCATATGAAGGCATGGCGTCAGGTATTTCACGAAGCAGGCCTTAAGGTAACTCATCAGGATATCTATAAACGCGAAGGACAAAAAGGCATTGATAGTGTCCGTGAGATTTTTGCGGAATACAATATTGCCTTTACCGAACAAATTGCTCACCGGTTATTGCTGCAAAAAGAAAATTTATTCAAGAAAATATTTAAAAGGCGTTTTATTTCAGGTAGCAGGCTTTTTATCAAAAGTCTTCATCGCCAAGGCTTTCGTCTGGCGTTAGTTACTGGAACGTCTCGTCATGAAGCTGTTCAGTTATTACCTAAAGATTTGTGGGATTGTTTTGATGTTACTGTATGCGGATCTGATGTGCATAACGGCAAGCCGCATCCTGAGCCGTATTTAAAAGCGCTAAATAAATTAGGGATCAAGGCTTCAGAAGCGGTTGTTATTGAGAATGCACCATTTGGTATCCGTTCTGCCAAAGCTGCCCGGATTAGATGCGTGGCTCTTGCTACATCTTTGCCTAAAAATTATTTAAAACAAGCCGACGCTATTTTTCCTAATTTCCAGAAATTGAAATCATCGGTGGTGTTTGAACAATGAGCATACTTTTACTTTATAAAAACAGCACATATAAGAATTATTTTTTAACAGATCCCAAGAAGTTAAAAACTGTAAAGGGTTTGTTTAGCTCTGATGATATGAAAAAATTCAGGCGTACCCATGATGTTCATTACTGGACGCTGGATTATATCGAGGCTGTTTTAAAAGACCGAAAATTAAAATATACCCGCATTAGCAGAGGGAAAACGGTTAATTATGGGCATTTTGATTTAATTATCACGGTGGGCGGGGATGGAACGTTTTTGGAAGCTTCCCACCACGTGCATAATCAGTTGATTTTAGGGGTTAATTCAGACCCTAATTGGTCGGTTGGCCGTTTTTGTGTGGCGAATGCCAAAAATTTTGAAAGTATTTTAGATAAGCATTTAAAGGGTCAGGCGACAATCCGTCAATTCCAGCGTCTGGAACTATCTATTAAAGACCGCAAGCGTTCAGCCTTGGTGTTAAATGATGTGCTTATTTGTGATGCAAATCCAGCGGCAATGTGCCGCTACCATATAACCGTTGGGTCTAGAAAAGAAGATCAGAAAAGTTCCGGAATGTGGATATCGACGGCAGCTGGTTCTTCGGGTGGGGCGCAGTCAGCTGGCGGAAAAGTATTGCCTCCCTATAGTTCTAATTACCAATATCAGCCTCGGGAATTATATAAGGGGTCCAAGCTTCATTATAAATTAACAGGCGCGGTTGTTAAGCCTCCAATGGAAGTTTCTGTAACCTCTTTAATCCGCGACGGTGTTTTATATATTGATGGCCCTCATATTTGTTGGCCATTTCATTTTGGACATACAGCTTTATTTCGTTTATCTAAAACTCCTCTAAATATCATCACGCCATGAAATCAGCGTTAATTATTAGCCACGGCAGTCGATCTGCGAAAACAAAACAAGAAGTCCAAGAGCTTGTCGATGATTTAAGAAAGCGTTCTGGTATTCCAATTTTTGAGTTGGCATTTTTAGAAATTGAAAGCCCAAGTATTCCTGAAGGTATTGATATCTGTGTTTCTAAGGGGGCAACTGAGCTTCATGTGCTTTTGAATTTTCTTAATTCCGGCCGGCATGTGAATGAAGATATTCCTGGGATCGTACGAAACGCAGCCTATAAACATCCACATTTGAAATATTCAATTTCAATGCCGATTGGCCAACATCCAAAGATTGCCGACCTTTTTCTCGATTTGATTTAATTAGGGACGTCCCTAATTTAAAACAATGAAATCATTCTCATCAAACCTGCTTAAATGGTACCAGAAGCATAAGCGCGATCTTCCGTGGCGGCGTACCAAGGATCCCTATAAGATTTGGCTTTCTGAAATCATGCTGCAGCAAACCACTGTTAATGCAGTAATTCCTTATTTTGAGCGTTGGTCCAAATTATTTCCTACTGTTTATGATCTAGCGAAAGCAGATATTCACGACGTACTTAAGGCATGGCAGGGGCTAGGTTACTATGCCCGGGCCCGTAATTTACATAAAGCAGCTGCCATTATTATTCGTGAACATAAGGGGCAGTTGCCCAAAGATCCTGTTTTAATTCGCGCCCTGCCTGGATTCGGGCCGTATAGCACAGGCTCTGTTTTAAGCATTGCCTATGATCTGCCGCTAACAATTATTGATGCGAATGTACGTCGTGTTGTGATGCGTTTATTAGCTCTTGAGGGTTTTGCCGATACCAAACAAGATAAAAATGTAGAAGTTTTCTTAAAGAAAGTTTTTCCTCCAAAAAATGCAGGGCATTTTAACCAGGCGTTGATGGAATTGGGGGCAATGGTTTGTCGTAGTAAGGAACCACTATGCATTCTTTGTCCTGTTAGCAAATATTGCCAAGCGTATAAAGAGGGTAAACAGGAAATTATTCCACAATCCAAAAAGAAAATAATTAAGGATATTGATGCAGTGATTGCCATTATTGAGAGTAAGAAAAAATATTTTATTCAAAAGCGTC
>CAZHGK010000010.1:6443-18361 GCA_964532095.1 uncultured Planctomycetales bacterium
AAAAGGCTTGCTTGCAGATTTATGGGAATTTCCCGGCGGGAAGGTGGAGGCGGGTGAATCAAAGATTGATGCGCTTAAGCGTGAATTGAAGGAAGAGTTAGCTGTGAAGGTGGGCGAGGCAAAGCATTTATTTGATGTAGTTCATTTTTATACACAGTTTAGAGTGAAGCTTTCAGTTTGGAGCTGCAAATTATTAAATTTGCCTAAAACCGATGCCACCCATAAGTGGGTAGGTTTAAAAAATTTGTATGAATATCCCATGCCGTCAGGTTCTGCAAAAATAGTTGAGAAACTAGAAAAATTTTCTTGACATCTTTCTTTTTATTTGTATACTCTACTTATCCGATAGGATTAATAGATTATGTTAAATAAGAAAACCAAATACGCACTCAACGCTTTAATTTACATGGCTCGCAAAGCTCATGAGGGGCCGATTTTAATTAGCACAATTGCTGCTGATCAAAAACATCCTCAAAAGTTTTTGGAAGCTATTTTGCTGGAACTTAAGAATGTGGGGCTTCTAACCAGCAAAAGAGGCAAAGGTGGAGGGTATTACCTTGCAAAAGAGCCAAAAGACATAGTTCTGGGAGAGATTATAAGACTTTTTGAAGGTCCGTTAGCTCCTGTTTCCTGTGTGAGCCAGACCGCTTATAAGCGCTGTGAGGAGTGCAGCGATGAGCGTTGTTGTGGCATACGCCTAGTAATGAAGGAAGTTCGTGATGCCATAGCAGGAATTTTAGATCATACAAGCTTGGCAGATATATTAGAGAAAATAGACCAAAATAAACCTACAGAGAATTTTTCATACGTAATTTAGGAGAAGATATGAAGTCCTTTAAATATTTGACAGTGATTGTAGTAACTCTATTTCATTTTCAAACTTCGGCTTTTGCAGATACAGCAGCTATTGAAGCACGGCTAAGCCAATTGGAACAGGAAATTGCCATTTTAAAACGGCAATTAGAAGTTCAAAAAGAAGAAGCAGATAAAAAAGCACCAGAAACACCGATTATTACAGCAAGCGCCAAGGATGGTTTTAGTATTAAAAGTCCTGATGAAAGTTTTAAGTTAAAGGTGCGCGGATTGGTGCAGGCAGATGCCCGCGTTTATACGGATAATAAGGAAAGCTTAGCTACTAATTCAACAGATAATTTATTGATGCGTCGGGCTCGTCCTATTTTTGAAGGGACTGTAGGAAAGAATTTTGATTTCTACCTTATGCCAGATCTTGCTAATAATAGCAATGCCAATGCCTTACTCGTCGATGCGTATGTGGATTTTAAATTAAACCCTGCCTTAAAGATTCGTGGCGGGAAATTTAAAGCGCCGTTAGGTTTGGAACGTTTGCAATCAGATGCCGTCGCTAATTTTATTGAATCTGGCTTGCCTTCAAACTTGGTGCCTAACCGCGATGTTGGTTTTGAAGTGTTTGGAGATGTGTTAGGTGATTCAGTTAATTATGCCGTCGGTATTTTTAATGGTGGGGCTGATTTGGCCAGCGTTGATGCGGCGGATAATAATAACGATAAGGATGTGATTGGTCGGATATTTGTGCAGCCATTTAAGAATTACGGCCCAGAATCTTTAAAAGGTTTAGGTTTAGGGATTGCAGGTTCTTACGGTCGTCGTGAAGGAACAACATATCCAACCTACCGTTCTCCTGGTCAGATTGGGGTGTTTACCTATGCTGGATCAGGTGGGGCTATTAACAATGATGGGCCCAATACGCGCTTTAGTCCGCAAGCCTACTTTTATAAAGGTTCGTTAGGTTTGTTAGGGGAATACGTTTCTTCCTCTCAAGAATTTGCAAAGGTTGGTTCACCTAATCAAACGCTTACAAATACAGCCTGGCAAATCAGCGGTAATTATGTGTTAACAGGTGAGATAGCTTCCTATAAAGGCTTAACACCAAGGACAAATTTCGATCTTTCTAAAGGCACATGGGGTGCTTTTGAACTTGTTGGTCGTTATGGCCAATTAGATGTGGATGATGACATCTTTGAAAATGCCGGTTTTGCTAACTTAAATACGGCAATTACTAAAGAAACAGCATGGGCAACAGGTGTTAATTGGTATCCACACAAAAATGTGCGTGTATCCGTTGATTATGAACAAACCAATTTTGATCGCGGCAATACAAATGGGAATGATCGGCCTACAGAAAATGCTGTATTTACCCGTTTGCAATTAGCATATTAACGATTAATATATTGAATTTACAGAAAGGTAATTAAAGGTATGAAGATTAGAAGATTATTAAGCGCGCTCGTCGCTTCTATTTTTGTGATTGGTTTAGCAGGTAGCAGTTTTGCTAAAGAAATCAAATTGCTGAATGTTTCGTATGACCCAACCCGGGAATTATACGAAGATTATAACCAGGCCTTTGCTACGCATTGGAAAGAGCAAACCAGCGATACTGTGACCATCAATCAAAGCCACGGGGGAAGTGGTAAGCAAGCCCGGGCGGTCATCGATGGTTTAGAGGCTGATGTGGTGACGTTAGCTTTGTCGTACGATATTGATTCAATCGTCGAGAAATCAGGATTGGTTTCCAGGGATTGGCAAAAACGTTTACCTCAAAATAGTTCGCCATATACCTCAACCATTGTTTTCTTGGTGCGTAAAGGTAATCCAAAAAACATCCAGGATTGGGATGATTTGGCAAAGCCAGGTGTTTCTGTTATTACCCCAAATCCTAAAACCTCAGGTGGTGCGCGCTGGAATTATTTGGCAGCGTGGGGTTATGCCTTAAAGAAATGGAATGGAGATGAAGATAAGGCCAAGGAATTCTTAAAGGCTATTTTTAAGAATGTGCCGGTGTTAGATTCTGGTGCGCGTGGGGCAACCACAACCTTCGTTGAACGTAAGATTGGCGATGTGGCCATCTCTTGGGAAAATGAGGCGTATTTAGCGGTTAATGAATTAGGTAAGGATGAATTTGAAATTGTTGTTCCTTCCTTAAGCATCTTGGCAGAACCGCCTGTGACCCTTGTTGACCGTAACGCAGATCGTCGGGGTACACGCAAGGTTGCGGAAGAATACCTCAAGTATTTGTATAGCGAAGAAGGCCAGACGATTGCTGCCAAGCATTATTACCGTCCACGAGATCCGAAGGTAGCTGCCCAATATGCGGATAAGTTTAAACCGGTTCATTTATTTACCATCGATGAAGTATTTGGTGGATGGCAAGCTGCCCAAAAGAAGCATTTTGCAGATAAAGGGACATTCGACCAGATCTACGGAAGTTAATTATGTTTTTACTTAAGAAAAAAACAACGTTGCCAGGTTTTCATTTAGCATTAGGGTATACGGTATTTTATTTAAGCTTGATCGTGCTTATTCCGTTATCCATGCTTTTTATTAAAACCTCGACGATGAGTTTTTCTGAGTTTTGCAGTGTGGTGACTGCCCCTAGAACTTTAGCAGCCTATCGCCTAAGTATAGGGGCAGCTTTCATCGCCTCTGTCGTGAATATATTTTTTGGTTTTTTAATTGCCTGGGTTTTGGCGCGTTATAGTTTTCCAGGTAAGAAAATAGTTGATGCCTTAATCGATTTTCCTTTTGCCTTGCCAACAGCAGTAGCAGGTATTGCCTTGACTGCTTTGTATTCCTCGAATGGATGGGTGGGGCAATTCTTTTATAAAATGGGAATACAATCCGCGTATACGCCATTGGGCGTGACCTTAGCACTTATTTTTATTGGTTTACCGTTTGTTGTACGTACGGTTGAGCCAGTATTGCAGGAAATTGACCCTGAAGTTGAAGATGCCGCATCCAGTTTGGGGGCTAACCGTTGGCAGACCTTTCGTCGGGTTATTTTTCCCGCAGTACTGCCATCGTTAATTACAGGTTTTAGTTTAGCCTTTGCACGTACCATAGGAGAATATGGTTCAGTGGTCTTTATCGCCGGGAATATGCCTGGTAAAACGGAAATTGCGCCACTGCTTATTATCACCAAGCTTGAGCAATATGATTATTCCGGAGCAACAGCCATTGCAGTTGTTTTGCTTATGGTTTCATTTTTACTTTTGGCCATCACCAATTTATTGCAGTGGTGGGTATCTAAACGCATTGGAATGAATTAGCATGTCTCAATATGCCCGAACAGAATCACCCTTGATACGCCGATCATTGATCGGTTTGGCATTATTATTTTTAGGTTTTTTTATATTCTTGCCTTTAGCGGTTGTTTTTACCGGGGCATTAAAAAAGGGCTTGGGGGTGTATTTAAGTTCTTTGACCAATCCAGATACGCTAGCAGCTATCCAATTAACATTATTGGCTGCTGTAATTGCCGTTCCTTTGAATTTAATTTTTGGGATTGCCGCGTCCTGGGTTATTACAAAATTTGATTTTCGTGGGAAAAGTTTCTTGCTGACATTAATTGATTTGCCCTTGTCGGTGTCCCCGGTCATCTCGGGTTTGATTTATGTATTATTGTTTGGCTTGCAAGGGGTGTTTGGCCACTGGCTGTTGGATCACAATATCAGGATTATTTTTGCTGTGCCCGGGATTGTTTTAGCGACGATTTTTGTTACTTTTCCGATGGTGGCGCGTGAACTTATTCCTTTAATGAAAGCGCAGGGGAGTGAAGAGGAAGAAGCAGCCATGACCTTAGGTGCGAGCGGTTTTAAAACATTCTGGTATGTGACCTTGCCTAATATAAAATGGGGCCTGTTGTATGGGGTGATTTTGTGTAATGCCCGGGCCATGGGTGAATTTGGGGCAGTGTCTGTTGTATCTGGACATATTCGTGGATTAACGAATACCTTGCCTTTGCAAATTGAGATTTTATACAATGAGTATAATTTTACCGCTGCCTTTGCTGCAGCTTCATTATTGGCATTCTTAGCCTTGGTGACCTTGGTGCTTAAAGCGATAGTTGAGTTCAGGTTTAGGGATGAATTGTCCGCCCAAAATCATGGCGGATCCGCCACGTAGTGTGGCGGAAAGGTGTTAATTACAAGGGGCGCATTAATATGAGTATTGAAGTCAAAAATATCGTTAAGACATTTGGCAATTTTAAGGCCTTGGATAATGTGAACTTGCATGTGGAAACAGGTGAGCTGGTTGCGTTGCTAGGGCCATCAGGTTCAGGTAAGACCACATTGTTACGCATTATTGCTGGCCTTGAAACCGCAGAATCTGGGGAAATTCTTTTCCATGGCGAAAACGCCAAGGATAAGAAAACCAAGGATCGTCAAGTGGGCTTTGTGTTCCAGCACTATGCGCTTTTTCGTCATATGACCGTGTTTGATAATATTGCCTTTGGTTTACGTGTGCAACCGCGTCAAATTCGTCCGTCGGAAGATAAGATCAAGGCCAAGGTCAAAGAACTCTTGAGCTTGGTTCAATTAGATTGGGTGGGGGATCGTTATCCGTCTCAATTATCCGGTGGCCAGCGTCAACGCATTGCCTTGGCCCGTGCCTTAGCCATTGAACCAAAATTGCTTTTATTAGATGAACCTTTTGGGTCCTTGGATGCCCAGGTAAGAAAAGAATTGCGCCAGTGGTTACGTCGATTCCATGATGATTTACATATTACGTCTTTATTTGTGACCCATGATCAGGAAGAAGCTCTTGAGGTGGCAGATAAAATTGTGGTCATGAATAAAGGTCATATTGAACAAATTGGAACGCCAGAAGAGGTGTATCACAAACCTGCCAATGTGTTTGTTCTAAACTTTTTAGGCAATGTGAATATTTTCCATGAACGTCAAAATGATGGAAAGAAAACCAATGTCTATATCCGTCCTCATCAATTTATTGTGACGCGTAAGGCTACATCGGAAAAATCCATCAAAGCCAAGATTAATTTTATTAATCCCGCTGGATCATCCGTTAAAATTGATTTAACGGGTGTTAATGGCAATATTATCCAGGTTGAGATTTCCCAAGAGGACTTTGCTGCAATTAAACCTGTTAAGAACGAACAGGTGTATGTGACTCCAAAGGAGATCACGTTTCTTGATTATGATATTTAAGAAATGAACACTGGATGCCCGATAAAAACATTCGGGCATGACAAAAATGGAGAAATGTATGAAAATCGCAAATGACATCACAGAATTAATTGGCAATACACCATTAGTAAAGTTAAATAAGGTTACTGCAGGATGTGGCGCAACTATTGTAGGTAAATTAGAATTCTTTAATCCATTGCATTCAGTCAAGGATCGTATTGGGTTTAATATGATCCGTGCTGCTGAAAAAGCAGGCAAGATTAAAAAAGAAACAGTTTTGGTTGAACCTACGTCGGGTAATACGGGTATTGCCTTAGCGTTTGTATCCGCAGTTAGAGGGTATAAATTACTTTTAACCATGCCTGAAACAATGAGTTTGGAACGTCGGGCCTTGCTTAAAGCTTTAGGTGCAGAATTAATTCTGACCCCAGGTGCAGAGGGGATGAAAGGTGCGATTCGAAAAGCGAAAGAAATTCATGATTCAGATCCAAACAAGTATTTTATGCCTCAGCAATTTGATAATCAGGCCAATGTGGAAATTCATCGCTTAACCACCGCTGAAGAAATTTGGAAAGATACCGATGGTAAGGTGGATATTTTAATTTCAGGGGTTGGAACAGGCGGAACAATTACAGGTGTTTCTCAGGTCATTAAGCCTCGTAAAGCTTCATTTAAAGCAATAGCTGTTGAGCCAACCACATCACCGGTGCTTTCTGGTGGGCAACCTGGTCCTCATAAAATTCAGGGATTAGCAGCTGGTTTTATTCCCAGCATTGTGGATATGAAACTCATCGACGAAGTCGTGCAAGTTTCCAGTGAAGAAGCTTTTGCCATGGCCAAACGGGTGATCCGTGAAGAAGGGATTTTATGCGGGATTTCTTCCGGTGCTGCGGTGGCAGCGGCCATTAAAGTCGGTTCCCGACCAGAGAATAAGGGTAAGTTAATTGTTGCCATTATCCCATCGACGGGTGAACGCTACTTATCTACAGATTTATTTGCAGAATATAGAACATAATGTTATTCTGGATGACTTATGACGCCCCAAGAACGTATCGAACAATTTAAGGTCAAGATAGCAGGCAAGAATGCCGAAGAAGTGATTGCGGCAGCCTACGCAGAGTTTGGCTCTAAAGTGACTTTTGCGACCAGCTTAGGGGAAGAAGATCAGGTAATTACCGATATGATCGCCCGTGTAGCTCCTGGAATTTCTGTTTTTACCTTGGATACTGGGCGTTTATTTCCTGAAAGCTATGAACTCATGGCTAAAATTCAAAAGCGTTATAGCCAACTGAATTTTAAGATTTATTACCCAAATACCCAGGCTGTTGAAGAAATGGTGAAATCCAAGGGTATTAATCTTTTCTACGAGAGTGTGGAAAATCGTAAGACATGTTGCGGGGTGCGTAAGGTAGAACCTTGGCAACGGGCGCTCAAAGATGTGGATGCCTGGATGGTGGGTTTGCGTCGGGATCAATCGATTACTCGCTCTGATACGCCAATTGTTGAATGGGATGCAGCTAATAATAAAATCAAAATCAATCCATTAATCGACTGGTCTTTAGATCAAGTGCGTGAGTATATTAAGAAATACAATGTCGATGTAAACCCTTTGCATGCCCAAGGTTTTGTATCCATTGGCTGTGCGCCCTGTACCCGTGCCATTAAGCCTGGTGAAGATATCCGTGCTGGTCGCTGGTGGTGGGAAATGCCTGAACAAAAAGAATGCGGCTTGCATAATAATCCTAAATTTAAAGGGTTTAAGAAATGAGTAAAACCATTGATAAATTGGACGCTTTAGAATCCCAAAGCGTTTACATATTAAGAGAAGCTTACCGCGAATTTAAATCCTTGGTGATGCTATGGTCCATTGGTAAGGATTCGACGGTATTATTGTGGTTAGCACGCAAAGCATTCCTGGGTCACGTGCCATTTCCGTTGGTGCACATTGATACCAGCTATAAAATTCCTGCCATGATCAAATACCGCGATGAATTGGCTTTGAAATTTAAACTTAACATGGTTGTTGGCCAAAACACGGAAGCTTTGAAAAACAAACGCACCTTTCCTGATGGGGCGATAGACCGCATTGCCTGCTGCAAGGCTTTAAAATCCGAAGCATTAAAACACACATTAGCTGGCACTTGGCCACGCAAACGTTTAAATCATAAAACTGGCCAATACGATATTGATACCAATACCGAACCATATACCGGTGTTATCGTTGGTGCGCGTGCGGATGAAGAAGGTAGTCGTTCTAAGGAACGCTATTTTTCCCCACGAGATCGTAATAGCGACTGGGATGTGGGCGACCAACCGCCGGAATTATGGAATCAATTTAAAACGGATTTTGCACCTGGCACCCATGTGCGTATTCATCCATTGCTCGATTGGACGGAATTGAATGTTTGGGAATATATTCAACGTGAAAATATTCCGATTACTGATTTGTATTTTGATCAGGGGACTGGTAAACGTTATCGTTCTTTAGGGTGCTATCCATGTACCACGCCTGTTGATTCGACGGCAAAAAATGTTGCCGATATTGTTAAAGAATTGCGCGAAGGTAAATTTAAGAATATTGCCGAACGTTCTGGCCGCGCCCAAGACAAGGAAGATGGTGGCGGTTTAGAAACGTTGCGTAAAGAAGGATATATGTGATTTTCGCACAGCGAAAATCATCTCGAACGAAGTGAGAGATCTATATTATGAGTAATGAACGCGATCAAATGAATGTTGTTATCGTCGGTCATGTTGACCATGGAAAGTCCACCTTGGTTGGCCGTTTATTGGCTGACACCGGCTCTTTGCCCGATGGTAAATTAGAAGCGGTTAAAGCTCAATGTGCCCGCAACGCCAAACCATTCGAATATGCATTCTTGCTGGATGCTCTTAAAGACGAACAATCCCAAGGGATCACGATTGACACAGCCCGTTCCTTTTTTAAATCCGCCAAACGCGATTACATCATTATTGATGCGCCAGGCCATATTGAATTTTTAAAGAATATGATTTCCGGTGCTGCCCGTGCGGAAGCCGCGCTTCTTCTTATTGATGCGCACGAGGGGATTAAAGAAAATTCCAAACGCCACGGCTATGTCATGCGTTTCTTGGGTATTAAAAACGTCGCTGTCTGTGTTAATAAAATGGATTTAGTAGGTTACGATCAAAAAGTGTTCGAGCAAATCAAAGCGGATTACACCAAATTCCTTCAGGAAATCAATTTAACTCCGAAGTGTTTTATTCCAATCGCTGCCTTTCACGGCGACAATATTGTTTCTAATTCTTCAAAAATGCCATGGTATAAGGGCGATCATATCCTAGGTGTGCTAGATGGTTTTGAAAAGGCAGCACCTTTAGAAAATCAGGTCTTTCGTATGCCAGTTCAGGATATTTATAAATTCACCGAAGAAGGGGATGAACGCCGCATTGTGGCAGGCCGTGTGGAAACTGGAACAGTGAAGGTTGGGGATGATATTGTGTTCTTGCCGTCGGGCAAGAAGAATAAAATTAAGACTGTGGAATATTTTAATGGTCCGGCTCGCTCTGAGTCTTTTGCCGGACAAAGCACTGGTTTTACCATGGCGACTGAAATTTATATCAAGCCGGGTGAAATTATGTGCAAGGTTTCTGACAAATTGCCTCAGGTCAGTCAGAAATTTAAGGCCAATGTGTTCTGGATGGGCAAGCAGCCATTGGTTAAAAATAAAACTTATAAGTTAAAAATTGCCACCCAACAGGTGCCTGTGATTGTTTCTGATGTGGTGCATGTGTTAAATGCTGCGGAACTTTCTTCAAGTCAAAAATCTCACGTTGATCGTCATGAAGTTGGCGAAATCATTTTTGAAACCATGAAGCCTGTGGCTTTTGATTTAGTGGGTGAGATTGCAGCAACTGGCCGTTTTGTTTTAGTGGATAATTATGAAATTGCCGGCGGTGGGATTATCCTGGCTGCGGTATTAGAAGGCGGAAATTCCCTCGACCAACACATCAAAAAACGGGAATATGGTTGGGAACGCAGTCATATTGTGCCTGAAACCCGTGCTCAAAAATATCAACATAAAAGCGCTTTGATTGTTATTACCGGAAAGATCGATACAGGTAAGCAGCGTATTGCCAAGGCCCTCGAAGAAGCTCTGTTTAATTTAGAAAAGAATGTTTACTTTTTAGGGGTTTCTAATCGTCTGGCGTTAGCCACCCATGATTCTAAAGATAAAACCTTGGGCAAATATGAAATGTTGACCCAATTAGGTGAGCTCGCCCATTTGATGACTGATGCGGGTTTAATTTTAATCACCAGTGTCACCGATATTGATGATTACGAATTAAAAATGCTTAAAAGTTTAAATTATCCAAATCGCACATTGGTTGTCAACGTGGGAGAGAATCGTTTTAATGCTGAGAATGTGGATTTATCCTTGGTTGAAAACGAAAATAGTGAAGCTGCAGTAAAAAAGATTGTAGATCTACTTGTAAAAGCTGTTGTGCTTGACCCTGAGTACCAAATATGAAAATTCTTGTTACTAATGACGACGGCATCTATGCCCCAGGCATTTATGCCTTATACAAAGAATTAGCGAAGATTGCGGATGTGACGGTGGTGGCACCTGACAGTGAGCAATCTTCCGTCGGGCATGGCATTACCTTGTACTATCCTTTATTTGTTAAGAAGGTGCACCGTAAGGATAAGTTTTTTGGGTATGCCTTAAGCGGTAAACCAGCGGACTGTGTCAAATTCGGGGTAGACATTATTCTTAAGTCCAAGCCTGATTTGGTTGTTTCCGGGATTAATTCCGGCGGTAACGACGGGTGCAGTGTGTTTTATTCAGGGACGGTTGCTGGTGCACGTGAGGGGACGTTGATGGGCATTGATAGTATTGCTATGTCGTTGGACTGCTATGATGAGCCAGATTTCACGTATGCAGCTAAAGTTGCCGCCCAATTAGCCAAGAAAATTTACAAGCATAAACTGCCCCAAGGGACATTCTTAAATGTGAATGTGCCTAAAGGCAAACCAAAGGGGATTAAAGTCACCCGTCAGGGGACTGACCCTATTCATGGCCAGTTTGAAAAACGCCAAAACCCCCACGACCGCACTTATTATTGGATGTCTGGTAAAATGCCTGTGCATAAAAACGATAATTCCATAGATACCTATGCATTAACCAATGGATATGTTACAGTAACACCTGTACACTGTGATTTAACTGACGAAAGCACTTTAAAGAAACTTACGAAAGATCTGGTGTGATATGACAAAAGCTTACAACCCTGCCAATGTGTCTGTATTAATCATCGATGATAATATTTTAAACGTGGAAATGCTTAAAAAATGTTTAATCCACGGGGGGTATTCCAAGGTGGTTGCAACTACCAATCCTTTAGAAAGCGTTGATTTGTTTAAGAAACATGCGCCGCACGTGATTTTATTGGACCTTAATATGCCTGGTCACAACGGCTTTGAAGTATTGCAAGAATTGCAGCAAATCAATGAAGAAAAATATTTACCCGTCTTGGTATTAACAGCTGAAGAAGATCAGAGTATACGTATTAAGGCATTACAGTGTGGGGCCAAAGATTTGGTAGTTAAGCCCTATAATGCTGCGGAAATTTTGGCCCGTGTGAAAAACATTGCTGAAACTGCAGATATGATGGAACATCCATCCTCTTAAAAATCCCGCTTTTACTTGCGCCTTTTGGTGCACACCTATATAATACGAACCGTTGTTAAAGGTTTTTCTATCGACGTAAACCCATGGCTGTAATCAGGAGGTGGTATGCCCGAATCCGTATCCATTGTCATTAACGGTCAAACGTTGGAATGCCCTGTCATTGTTTCCACCGAAGGTGAAAAAGCCATTGATATTTCCAAGCTACGATCTTCCACAGGTTACATCACCTTAGACCCTGGTTTTGGCAATACCGGTTCTTGTAAAAGCGCCATTACCTATCTCGACG
>CAZHGK010000010.1:18371-29577 GCA_964532095.1 uncultured Planctomycetales bacterium
TGGCAGAAAAATCAACCTTTGTTGAAACTGCTTATTTATTAATTTATGGCAATCTTCCTACACATGCCCAATTAGAAGCATTCTCACTGGCATTTAGTGAGCACTCCATGATCCATGAGGACATGAAAAACTTCTTTAATGCCTATCCATCAACAACCCATCCGATGGCTAGCTTGTCTGCGATGGTCTGTTCCATGTCTGCGTATTATCCGGAATTTGTTAAAGAAAATCCTACCAAGGAAGAAATTGACCGCATTGCCATTCAGTTGTTATCGAAGGTGCGGACCATCTGTGCTTTTTCATACAAGAAAACAATTGGCGAACCGTTTGTTTATCCTCGCCATGATTTAATGTATGTGCCTAATTTCTTAAACATGATGTTTTCGTCACCTTCACGGCCATATAAGCTCGTCGATGAAGTGGTGTCTGCGTTAAAGGTCCTTTTAATCTTGCACGCTGACCATGAACAAAATTGTTCGACATCGACGGTAAGATTAGTCGGAAGTTCCCATGCGAATTTGTATGCATCTATTTCTGCTGGCATCTGTGCCTTGTGGGGCCCTTTACACGGGGGTGCTAACCAGGCGGTGATCGAGATGTTAGAAGAAATTCATAGAACTGGGATCAGTGTTGAAAATTATGTAGCCAAGGTCAAGGATAAGACAAGTGGTGTGCGTTTGATGGGCTTTGGGCACCGCGTGTATAAGAATTTTGACCCTCGGGCACGGATTATCAAGCAAAAGGCCGACGAGCTTCTTAATAAGCTAGGCATCAATGACCCGTTATTGGATATTGCCAAACGTTTGGAAGAAGCAGCTCTTAAGGATGAATATTTTATTTCCCGTAAGTTATATCCGAACGTTGATTTTTATAGCGGGATTATTTTACGCGCCATCGGCATTCCATTAACTATGTTTCCGGTGATGTTTGCCATCGGCCGTATGCCAGGCTGGATTGCCCATTGGAAAGAAATGATTGAAGATCCAACGACGAAGATTGGCAGGCCGTTCCAGATTTATACCGGCCATACCCAAAGGCATTATGTTCCGATGGAACAGCGTGCATAAGTAAAAGAAAGAGGCAACTTAGTGATTCGTTTTCAAAATAAAGCAAAATATGACCAACAAGCCACCATTGTTTTGTTAACAACTGGCCAAACACATCTTCATTTTAAAAATGAACTGGATAAGGGAGAGTTGTTTCCTGTATTAGAAGGAAAGAAACTTTTGTTGTTTGTGGGGCTTGGCAAAGAAGATGCGTTAACATTGACGGAGTTACGCGTCCAGGTGCGTAAAGCGTTTTTGTCGACGTATTTAACCAAGGTCAAATCTGTAGAAATTCTGCCCCATACCAAGGATGAGCAAGCTATTGTCGCCATTATCGAAGGGGTGCTCATCGGAACGTATGTTTGGGATAAATATAAAAGTAAAGGCAAAGACGATAAGGCAATTAAAAATAAAGATATCACTATTATTGCCGAAGCCAAAGCTGCCTTTACCCAGGCTGTCCGTATTTGTGAAGGGGTATCGTTAACACGCAATTTGGTTAATGATAATGCCGATACAGTCACATCCACATACTTAGAGAAAACAGTTAGGGATTTAATTCGTGGCCGTCGGGAAACATCGATTGAAGTGCTTAACAGTGCGCAATTAAAAAAGCATGGTTTGAATTTGCACCTGGCGGTCAATCAGGGCAGTTTAAAAGAACCAAAATTAATTATTGTGCGTTATAAAGGTGGTTCCAAGGAATCTCCCTATACGGCTTTCGTCGGTAAGGGCATGACCTTTGATACGGGTGGTTTGAATTTAAAACCCACCAATGGTATTGAAACCATGAAGATCGATATGAGTGGTGCTGCAGCAGTGATCGGTCTTTTAAAGAATGTCTTGTCCTTAGGGGTTAAAAAGAATTTATTGTTCGTTTTAGGTATTGCTGAAAATGCCATTGGTTCTGCAGCGTATAAGCCAGGGGATGTGATCGTTGGTTACGCCGGTAAAAGTGTGGAAATTGGAAATACCGACGCAGAAGGGCGCTTGGTTTTAGCAGATGCCTTTAGTTATGTGGTCAAAAATTATAAACCAAAGACCATGATTGATTTGGCCACCTTAACAGGGGCTTGTGTTGTGGCCTTAGGGTTTGATTATTCCGGTTTGTTTTCCAATTCCGATGAGTTAGCGCGCAAGCTGGTGCATGCATCCAATGATACCGACGATCGGGTGTGGCGCCTGCCTGTTTATTCGGAAATGAAAGAATACATCAAATCACCGATTGCAGATTTAAAAAATATCAGCTCTGTTAAAGGTGGGGGTGCGTGTACCGCAGCCCAATTCCTGCATCAATTTACGGGGGATACCATCTGGGCGCATTTAGACATTGCTGGTTCTGCCTACGTCGAAGGAGCTGGCCGCATGTATTTCGGTCATGGGGCAACAGGCGCTGGGGTACGTTTATTGACGAATTATTTATTACATAATTAATGGAGGGGACTATGTATTGGCCAATTATCGTAGCTTTTGCAGTATTTTTCTTATTATCTGGAATTCGTATTGTCCGCCCGACGCATCGCGGTTTGATTGAACGTTTAGGGAAATACAATCGTTTCGCTAACTTGGGTTTTAACTGGGTGTTTCCTATTATTGAAAACATCTATTTAGTCAACATCACTGAACAAATGGTGGATGCAGAACCCCAGGAAATTATTACCAATGATAATTTAAATGCCAAGGTCGACGCCCAAGTTTATTTTAAAGTAAAGCCCGATGAAAATAGCGTCAAGAATTGCCAATACAATGTGGGTAATTATCAATGGCAGATTGTCAATTTAGCCCGTACTACATTACGTAATATTATCGGGACCATGACTTTAAAATCGGCCAATAGTGAGCGTGGCCGCATCAATTCTGAATTGCATACTATTTTAGAACGTGAAACTGCAGAATGGGGTTTAGAAATTGTCCGTACCGAACTTAAAGAAATTGATCCGCCTAAAGATGTTCAAGAAACCATGAACAAGGTTGTTAAGGCAGAGAACGAAAAAATTGCTGCGGTTGATTTTGCAACAGCAACAGAAACTGCAGCCGACGGTCAAAAGCGTGCAGAAATTAAAAAAGCCGAAGGGATTAAGCAAGCCCGTATTTTGCAAGCCCAGGGTGAGGCAGAAGCTATCCAATTGGTTAATGAGGCTGCTAATAAATATTTTACCGGCAATGCCCAGGTGCTGCGTCGTTTAGAAGCGATGGAAAAAGCGTTAACGAATAATACCAAGGTTATTGTTCCAGCAGGTAGTGATTTGACAAATGTCGTCGGGGATTTGGCTGGGATCGCTCCAGTAAAATGATTCCAACATGATGTTGGAATCATCCCGAGCCTATAAGCGAGGGATCTAATTCAGGAGATGTAATGAGTTTTCGCATTGAAACAGATAGCATGGGTGAAGTTAAGGTTGCCACCGATAAATATTGGGGTGCGCAAACCCAGCGATCTTTGCAGAATTTTAAAATCGGTGGGGATCATTTCCCGCCAGAATTTATTCGTGCCTTGGGTATTCTTAAGAAAGCGGCAGCCCTAACCAATAAAGAATTAGGGATCTTGCCTGCAGATAAGGCAGATTTAATTGTGCGGGCAGCAGATGAAGTGATTGCTGGTAAACTCAATAGTCATTTTCCGTTGGTGGTGTGGCAAACAGGCAGTGGCACACAAACCAATATGAATGCCAATGAAGTGATTTCTAACCGTGCCATTGAACTTGCCGGTGGGGTTGTAGGCAGTAAAAAACCCATTCATCCTAATGATGATGTCAATAAGGCCCAATCGTCTAATGACACCTTTCCGACGGCCATGCATATTGCTGCCATCGAAGAAATCCATGGTCGTTTAATTCCCATGGTCAGTAAATTGCGTGAGGCATTAAAGGCCAAGTCGGATGAATTTAAAGATGTGATTAAAATTGGGCGTACACATTTAATGGATGCAACCCCGTTAACCTTGGGCCAGGAATTTTCTGGTTATGTGCAGCAATTGACCAATGGTTTAGAGCGCATTAATGCTTCTTTGCCGCATTTATATGAATTAGCTTTAGGTGGAACTGCCGTCGGTACTGGTTTAAATACGCATCCGGAATTTGCAGTCAAATCCGCCGCACAGATTGCCACATTAACTGGCAAGCCATTTAGAAGCGCTCGTAATAAATTTGAAGCTTTAGCCACCCACGATGCCTTGGTTGAATTTAGTGGGGTGTTAAATACCTTTGCAGTTTCTTTAATGAAAATTGCCAATGATGTGCGCTGGCTAGGCTCAGGCCCGCGCTCTGGAATTGGAGAGCTTCATTTGCCTGAGAATGAGCCAGGTTCTTCGATTATGCCAGGCAAGGTTAATCCCACCCAAAGTGAAGCCATGACCATGGTCTGTGCCCAAGTGATGGGCAACCACGTGGCGGTCACCGTTGGGGGAGCCAGTGGTAATTTTGAACTGAATGTATTTAAGCCGGTGATTATTTTCAATGTGCTTAATTCTATCCGTTTAATTGCTGATGCCTGTGAAAGTTTTACAGATAATTGTGTGGTTGGAATTGAGGCTAATCTTGGCAATATCAAAAAGCATGTGGATAATTCATTGATGTTGGTGACTGCCTTAAATCCGCATATTGGTTATGATAATGCCGCCAAGGTAGCCAAAAAAGCTTTTGCTGAAAACATCACACTTAAAGAGGCGGCAGTCAAGCTTGGGCTTTTAACAGCAGAGGAATTCGATTGTAAAGTTAAACCACAGCAGATGATTAACCCGGGGTTATAAGATTATGGTGAACATCAATAAGAAATATGAAGAACGTCGTGATAGTGTCCGTGCCAAACGTATTATTACGGTGCGCCACCGTTTAGTGCGCCATAAGGGACGTAAGGCAGAATCCATGTGGCAATTGTCCACGACGGAGAATATGTCTTTAAGCGGGTTATTATTTGTGAGTGCCCTTGAATACCAGGCGGATGATGTGGTGGAATTGCAGGTTGTGATGTCTGGGGTGTTGGATATTTTTAATGGCTTTGGAAAAGTGGTACGTTCTACCCGCAATAAAGGCGGATACTATCATGTGGGGGTCAAATACGTGGATTTAAAACCCCGCCGCCGCGCTGCAAAAACCTTGATTAAATCTTCAAATTAGGGACAGCGCCCTATAAAATCACAGGCAACCAATTCAAGCTTTAATTTTGTTGCCTTCCGCAGTAAAAAATATCAAAAAACATTATCTACGTTAATCCCTCTGATTTATAATCTCTATATATTGTCCTTTATCTACATATTTAAATAAACCTAATGCCATTTGCTAAGAAAATAGTTTTATTTTTTATAGCCGCCAGTGTATTTCTATTGCCTGTGTTGGCGAGGGCAACTTCCACTCCGTTTAACTCTGACGTAAATCTAAAAGTTGGTATAGGTACTACATTGACATCCCAGGCCGGCTTGACGGTTATGACTGGGAATGTGGGGATTGGTACGTGGATTCCTTCGCAAATGCTGGATGTTGTTGGCACTACACGTACCACCGGTTTGACTTTGACTACAGGTGCTGCGGATGGTTATGTTTTAGTAGGTAATAGCGTCGGGGTTGGTACATGGATGGCGGCAGGGACATTGCCAATATCGGGAGGGGCTAGTGCAGTAGGAGGGTTAAACGCCGTACAATATAATAGTCCAATCGGTACGCTTGCTGGAGCTTCAAATATATTTTCTTTTAACGGTACAAACGTTGGTATTGGGACAACGAATGGTACGGCGTTGTTGGATGTGCGTGGGACAGTATGGCCATTTAATATTGATGCTGCAGGTAATGTTGGTGTTGGTACAACGTTGACAACAACGTCAGGATTGACAGTAATGAACGGCAATGTGGGGATAGGGACGTGGAAGCCGTTGTCTGCATTTAACATAAAGACTTCTGCGACTGGAGGATTATTTGAAGTGGCTGGTAATGGGACAAATGGTGTTGTTATTGGTAATCGTTCCAGCGGTATTCTTAGTTTGGAAACACAAGCAAATGATAGGATGACAATAGATGCTTCTGGTAATGTCGGCATTGGAACAACAATTCTTGGAAATACAGGAGTTGCTGTTATGAACGGCAATGTGGGTATCGGGACGTGGAAACCTAATTCTATGTTGGTAGTTAAAGGCGCTTTTGCTGGAGCTTATACGGCTATTACAGGAGATACAACACTGAGTAACACTCATTATCTTGTTTTTGTAGATAGCACATCTTCCGCCATCACGATAACGCTTCCTACCGCGGTGGGTATTGGGGGACGATGTTATCAGATTAAAGATTCAGAAGGCCAAGCCAGCGTTAATAATATTACCATTACAACTACCGGGGCAGAGACTGTTGATGGGGCAGGTTCTCAAATCATGACTATTAATTATATGGCTTTGAACGTCTGTTCAAATGGCGCCAATTGGAAGATTTTTTAGTGATCATGAAAGTGTTTTTTCGTATAGCCTGACTACCATGAACAACAAAACCAAAATATCAGCAAAAATAAAATCTGACCTTTTAAATAAATGGTCAGGTTTTATTATTTGTTTATTCATCCTTATTCCATCTTTTGCCAAAGCAAATCAGGTAGATTTATTAAATGCATCAGGAATAGTTGTAAAGTCATATTCTACCATTCAAGAATGTGCAAATATAGTGCTGGCAGGGCAGGCTTGTCGTGTCAGTGCAGGTTCTTATGATGAATTTGTTTCTGTCTTAAATTCTGGAAATTTGGAAAATCCGATTATTTTTTGGACAAACGGTCAGGTTTTAATGCCTGGGTTTTCTATCAATGGCAAGAATTATATTAAGATTAAAGGATTTGAAATTACAAACATTGGGTTTACCAAAAATGGAGTAAATGGAAATTCAATCTATATAAAGTCTTCCGTTGGTTCAGAAATTTTAAATAATCATATTCATCATACGATTGGTGCTTGTATTCGTGTGCATTATTCAGGCCCTTCAAGAAGCATTCTTATAAAAGAAAATGAGATTGAATATTGTGGTTATCCAGGCAGAGGGGCGGCAGGGATGCAAATTTCAGGAGACCATATGCTTATTGAAGGCAATGATATTTCCCATGCGGATAATTTCATCGACTTAAATCCAGGAGGGACAGATATAGTGGTGCGTAATAATGTTTTACACGATAGTTTTTTGTCTGAATGGTCAGGTTCCCCGTCAGATCCGCATATCGATGGTATTCAAGCGACATGTAGCCCCGGCGGAGTTCCATTAAAGAAGGCTTTAATTGAAAATAATCGAATGTACAATACGCCGGATACTAACACGCACTTTTTATTATTGCGTGATACGGGATTATGTGGAGTTGCAGAGATCACTGTTAGGTATAACACGGTTTATAATATTGGAAGCTATTTTGCGGTGATGGGGGACAATCTTTTAAATATACGGGTTTATAACAATACCATGGTTAATATCCAAGTTGGTAATAATCCAAAGCAATGGGATAATCTCGGGTTTACTGCCAATGTCGTAGGGGGCAAGATTATTAATAATCTTTCGTATAATTCATTACGGGCAGGTGGAAATGATAATTACGCGGATGCAAGCTCACGAACAGGTTTTTTTGCTGATTATAATTTAAATTTTAATTCTGAATGTGGCGCAGCTTGCTCTTGGAATATTCCCCAGCCTCCGCCAGGTATTGGTGGAGAGTCGCACTCAATTACTAAAAGCGACCCTTTATTAATTAATTTAAGTAGTGATTTTAATTTACAGGTCAATTCTCCTGCAAAGAATGCTGGAGGATTTTTGACTAAGGTCGTAATGGCAGGTTTGGCTGATTCAACGGTATTGAAAGTGGAAGATGCGGGATATTTTCAAGATGGCTGGGCTGCTGTTGCCGCGGATTGGATTGCCGTGGGCGATGCCAAGAATTCCGCCCAGATTGTATCCATTGATTATGTGGATAATATTATTACCCTTGCGACGCCTATTCACGGGGAGTTTGGAGATTCTGTTTGGCTATATAAAAATTCAAATGGACATCGTGTTTTATATGGTAATACAACAGATATTGGTGCGTATGAATATGATGGTTTGAATCAATCAAGCATTGTTTCTGGTGATGTCTCTGGCGACGGCAATGTAACTATATTCGATGCTTCCTTGGTAGCGCAATATGTAGTAGGTTTAAATCCGCCTAATTTTAATGCCGATGCAGCGGATGTGTCAGGGGATAATCAAGTTAATATCTACGATGCTTCCTTAATCGCCCAGTATGCGGTGGGTTTAATTACGAAGTTTCCTGCGGATAAAAATTAGGGCGTTGTCCCTAATTTTTATGGACAAACAAGTTTCCGGATGTTATATTTATCGTAATACGATATATTGATCGATAAGGAGAGCGTATGACAACTGTGACTCTTTCAACAAAGTACCAAGTGGTTATTCCCCGTAAAGTCAGAGAATTGTTACACTTACGACCAGGGAAGAAATACCAGGTGGTTGCTTACGGGGACCGAATAGAATTATTGCCTATGCGAAAGTTGCGGGAAATGAGAGGGGTTTTAAAGGGGTTGGATTCTAATATTGAACGCGAGAAAGACCGTTTATGAATTTAGTTGATTCATCTGGGTGGATGGAATACTTTATTAATGGCCCTCAGGCAGCAGTATTCAGTAAACCTATCAACGATACGCATCAATTGATTGTTCCTACGATTTGTTTGTATGAAGTGTTTAAGAAAACGCTTCAAAATTTTGACGAGTTTAAGGCATTGGAAGTGATGTCTGTCATGAATTTAGGAAAAGTGGTGGTATTGGATGAACAAACAGCTTTTATAGCGGCTCAACTCAGTCACCAATGGAAGTTGCCAATGGCAGACAGTATTATCATGGCTACTGCACAGATTCATAATGCTGTTGTTTGGACTCAGGACTCTCATTTTAAAGATTTACCTGATGTTAAATTTATAGCTAAAAATTAGGGCGCTGTCCCTAATTAATGCTGTTGCCCGCTTTTAAATTCTGCAACCAAGGCTTGGACGGTTTGTTTGGCGTCGCCAAAAATCATCCGCGTATTATCATAGTAGAATAATTCATTCTCAATACCCGCAAAACCAGTAGCCATCGAGCGTTTGAGCACAAACACTGTTTTTGCTTTATCGGCATTGATAATGGGCATGCCATAGATGGGGCTTGATTTATCATGGCGTGAGGCAGGGTTAACAACGTCGTTGGCTCCGATAATGATGGCCACATCGACTGTTTCCATGAGAGGATTAATCGCATCCATTTCCATTAATAAATCATAAGAAATATTTGCTTCTGCTAAAAGCACGTTCATGTGCCCAGGCATACGGCCTGCCACAGGGTGGATGGCATATTTCACGTCACAACCATTCTTTTCTAAAAATTCCCCTAATTCACGCACGGCATGTTGGGCCTGGGCAACAGCTAACCCATAACCTGGGATAATTACCACTGATTTTGCGTTTTCTAAAACCAAGAAGGCATCTTCCACAGAGATGGATTTGGCTTCTTTTTTCTCGCCATCTGCTTTCTTTTTTACAACCGCACCAAAGGCACCAAAGATAACATTAAAGATGGAACGGTTCATGGCCTTGCACATGATAATACTTAAGATAATCCCGTTGGCACCTACTAAAGCACCGACGACGATTAAAAGGGTATTGTTAATAACAAAACCAGTGGTACAGGCCACAACACCGGAATAGCTATTTAATACCGAGATGACAACAGGCATGTCGGCACCACCGATAGGGATCACCAAGAAAATACCGAAAGCCAATGATAAACCTAAAACAATGAGGAATAAATCATAACGGGTTGGATCTAAAATAAATATTACCCCTAAAATCACAATTGCAGCAATAAGGGCAATATTTAAGATGCGCTGGCCAGCAAATAAAATTGCTTTGCCAGGTAATTTCTCGCTTAATTTTCCCCAGGCAATGGCGCTTCCAGTAACGGTCAAACCACCAATGACGATGGATAAATAAAGGGTAATGGCAACAGTTAAATCAGGCGCGCCATGCACATGGTAAGCTGTCCAGTCGACAAATACGCTTGCTAAAGCACCACATCCGTGAAGCAAGGCAATCATTTCCGGCATCTGGGTCATGGCTGCTTTAAATGCTACCAAGGCACCTAAGCTGGCGCCAATAATCACACCCAAAAGAATCCATTGAAAACTGATGATGTGGCCATTAAATAAGGTTGCCACAACAGCAAGCAGCATCCCCAAGGCTGAAAGGATGTTTCCTCGACGGGCAGTGGTAGGGGAGCCTAAGAATTTTATACCAAAGGCAAATAAGATAGAGCTGATAATATAGGAAAAATTAACAATGAATTCGCTGGTCATTTGGTTGTATCCTTCTTTTTAAACATTTTAAGCATGCGTTCCGTCACTAAATAACCGCCTACCACGTTAAAGGTAGCTAGGGCAACAGCCGATGTTCCTAAAATAATCGTCAATGTGCTGGTTGCTTCTGCACCGGCAGCAATTAAAGCGCCGATGATGATAATCCCGCAAATCGCGTTAGCTTCCGACATTAATGGTGTGTGCAAAAGTGGAGGAACGCGAGAAATGAGGGCGAAGCCTAAGAAGATTGAAAGTACTAAAATGAACAGTAAATAAATTAATTCCATAATTACCCCTTTTTCACCATCTCATTAATAATTTTTCCTTGATGGGTGATTAAAGCGCCTTTGATGATTTCATCCTCGACGTTTAATTTAAAAGCCTTAGCGTCCTTGTCCCAATATTCTTCAATGAAATTATGTAAATTCGCTGAATACATCTGGGAGGCGTGAACAGCAACGCGTCCAGGTAAATTGCCCAAGCCCAAGATGCGAACACCGTTTGCAGTTGTAACTTCTTCATTAACCTTTGAGCCTTCCACATTACCACCGGTTTCAACAGCCATATCGACGATAATAGTGCCTGCTTTCATCTGCGCAATCATATCCTTGTTTAAAAGAACGGGTGCTTTGCGGCCGAATAATTGGGCAGTTGTGATAATAACATCAGATTGAGAACATACCTTGGCCATGCCTTGGCGTTGTTTTTCTAATTGTTCAGGGGTTAATGCTTTGGCGTATCCTTGGGCAGTTTGTCCGGTTTCACCGCCTAAATCAATTTCCACAAATTTGGCACCTAAGGATTGCACCTGTTCTTTAACCACAG
>CAZHGK010000010.1:29587-31295 GCA_964532095.1 uncultured Planctomycetales bacterium
GGACGGGTATCAAAAGCTTCAACACGTGCGCCTAAGCGTTTGGCGGTGGCAATGGCTTGTAAACCAGCAACACCAGCACCGATAATAAAAACCCGGGCAGGAGCAATAGTCCCTGCAGGGGTCATAAGCATGGGAAAGATTTTAGGTAAACGTTCGGCAGCTAAAACAACTGTGACATAACCTGCTAAGTTTGCTTGAGAACTTAAGGCGTCCATTTTTTGGGCGCGGGTGCTGCGAGGGATCATCTCCATTGATATAGCGCTGATATTTTTAGCGGCTAATTGATCGACTAGCTCTTTTTCATTAAATGGGTCAAGAAAGCTCACATGAAGGCTGCCTGATTTTAATTGGCTGATTTCATTAATTGGTGGTTTGCGTAAACGTAAAACAATGTCAGATTTGGAAAGAAGTGTGGCGCGATTGGATTCAACAGAGGCGCCAGCTTTTTCATATTCGCTGTCGAGAACGCCAATGGTTTGGCCAAGACCTGCTTCAATGATTACTGTGGCCCCTTTCTTTACCAAACGGTCCACAGAAGACGGGATAAGGCTTACGCGTTCTTCGCCAGCCAGTGTTTCTTTAGGAATGCCGATAATCATAATATCTCCATGAATTATTAATTTTCTTTAATGTAACAAAACATAACCTCAAGTCAAGCATAAATCCCGTATAAATTCTTGTGTTTCCAGTAAGCTTCGTATAGAATCCTCACATCAACAGTAACGAATAATCTTTTTAAGTTTAGTAAAGGACCCATTTATGTTCGGCCACAAAGGTTTTTTAGAAGTGATTTATGCAGGAGGATTTACTTTACTCGTTTTAGTTTTATGTTCGGTCATTTCTTTAGCAGTGATTATTGAACGCCTATTGTACTATCGTCGCCGCAGTTTATTAAATCGAACAGATTTGCTTGAACAGGTGCGCAATGAAATTAAATTTAATAAATTAGACAAGGCCATTGGCGTATGCAAGAACATTGATACTCCCAGTGCCAAGGTTGCTTTAGCAGGTTTAAACCTCGACGGCCATGATGAAAAAATTATATCAAATGCTATGGAACGGGAAATCACCATTGAAACAATCAAGCTGGAACGTTTCACCAGCATTGTCGGGACCATTGGTGGGACCGCTGTTTATATCGGCTTATTTGGGACGGTGTTAGGGATTATTCGAGCTTTTGGGGATATTGCCAAGGCTGGAAATGGGGGGATGGAAGTTGTCACCGGCGGTATTTCTGAAGCCTTAGTGTGTACGGCGGCAGGCTTGTTAGTTGCCATTCCCGCGGTTATTAGTTATAACTATTTTACCCGTCGTATTGATAATTTTGTGGTCGACATGGAATTAACAGCGTCAGAAATTGTTGATTTATTGTGTGTGAATAAAAAATGAAACGCCGCTCCCGCAATACAAAATTGATTGCTGAAATCAACATTGCGCCTTTTACCGATGTTGTTTTGGTATTATTAATTATTTTCATGGTGGCAACCCCGTTTATTTTTCGCTCCAGCATCAAAATAGCCTTGCCGCAAGTTTCCCAAAACCAACAACCGCCACAGACAAGGGATATCCAGGTGACCATCACCGCTGGCGGAGATGTTTTTTTGGAAAGTCAAAAATATAATTTAAGAAAAGACGGGGATTTATTACGTTTTAAAATCCAGCAACTGGCAACAAAGCGCCCGAATGCGGCGATTGTGATTAATGGAGA
>CAZHGK010000011.1:0-11814 GCA_964532095.1 uncultured Planctomycetales bacterium
AACCTATGCTTCTTTGGAAGATTATAAAAGTGGTCATTTAGCTAACACCCTAGAAGTTAAGCCTGTGCCTGAACTTAAGCTTGAGCCGGATGTGCAGCCTGATCCTTATTCAAAAGCCAAGCAGGCGCTTGTAAAGGCGAGTTACCAAGAGGGTGTGGGGGTTGTGGTCTTGGATTTTAAGCAAAATTGGGATCATCCGTGGCCTTCTTTGCCAGTCAGTGCCTTGGATTTGGAACATCGTTTAGAGGCTGTCGCGGATGGACGTGCGGAGCCAATTTTACTAATGGCAGACCCTAAAAAAGTACGTTTAATGAGCTATGTTCCCAAAAAAGAAACCGATTGACTTGATTGGCCCAAAATAGTATACTTTCGGTTCATAAAGTAAGTGACAATGATGGGCGAATACCTCGCCCGCCACACCACAAGGGTGTGGATTTAATAAGGAGGGTAGTACCTTGGCTATAGCAAAAGAACAAAAAACCGCAGTTATTAACCGTTTTAAAACCCATGCGAAAGATACAGGTTCTGCACCTGTGCAAGTCGCTGTCATCAGCGAGCAAATCAATTTGCTCAGCGAACATTTAAAAGCACATAAAAAAGATGTTCATTCCCGTCGTGGATTACTGATGTTAATCGGTAAACGCCGCCGCCTTTTGGATTATCTCCAAAAAGTAGATCCTAAGAAGTACGAAGAAACAATCAATAAGCTCGATCTGCGTAAGTAATCGAACTTTCCAATCATTTATATACAAAGGATCACTTATGTCTACGGCACGCGTTGAAGTCCCTTTTGGGGAACAAACACTTATTATCGAATCTGGAAAATTAGCAAAACAAGCCAATGGCGCAGTTCTTCTGACCTTAGGCAATACAGTTGTTTTAGTCACCGCCTGTATGGCGAAAAAACCAAGAGAAGGAATTGATTTCTTTCCTTTAACAGTCGAGTATCAAGAAAGAACCTACGCGGCAGGAAGAATTCCTGGTGGGTTTTTTAAACGTGAAGGTCGTCCTCACGAACATGAAGTTTTAGTATCCCGCTTAATTGATCGTCCCATCCGTCCACTATTCCCAGAAGGTTTCTTAAATGAAGTGCAAGTCGTTGCTACCGTGTTAAGCCACGACGGGGTTAATTCTCCTGACCTGTTGGCCATGATCGGTTCTTCGGCAGCACTTATGGTTTCAGATATTCCTTTTGATGGTCCAATCAGCGCTGCCCGCGTCTGTTTGGTCGAAGGCCAATTAGTTGCCAACCCAAGCATTGCCCAAATTGCCCAAAGCGAAATGGAATTAGTCGTCGCTGGTTGGGAAGATGGTATTGTCATGATCGAAGGAGAAGCTTTACAAATTCCTGAAGAAAAAGTATTGGAAGGTTTGGCTCTCGCTGTTGCCACTTTAAAAGCTTCCAAAGATATTCAAATCCAATTGCAAAAACAAATTGGCAAAACCAAAACACAAGTGAAGCTCAAAGAACCTAATGCCGCGTTTGCTAAAAAAGTGCGTTCATTAGCCTTTGATCGCATGAGTGAAATTTATAGCTCGATTAGCGATAAATTAGCACGTGAAAATGCAGTCAATTCTTTATTTGAACAATTAACTGCGGATATGACGTCCTACGCAGATTGTGCCAAAGATGGCGAAGAATTTTCTGCCTCTGATGTGGCGCATTTGTTTGAATCCTTGCAATACGAAGTTGTGCGTGCCAGTGTCTTTAATAAAGGCATCCGCGCCGACGGTCGTGGCTTAACAGAAATTCGTCCATTGTCCTGTGAAGCTGGTGTGTTAAACCGTACCCATGGGTCCAGTTTATTCACCCGCGGTCAAACTCAAAGTTTGGGTGTGATCACCTTAGGGACCAAAGATGACGAACAAATGATTGAATCCTTAGAAGGGACGTCTTACCGTACCTTCATGCTGCACTATAATTTCCCGTCATTCTCCGTCGGGGAAACCAAACCAATGCGTTCTCCTGGCCGTCGTGAAGTAGGTCACGGGGCATTGGCAAGTAAGGCATTGAAAGCGGTTGTTCCTTCCAAAGAAGAATTTCCTTACACGATTCGTGTGGTTTCAGAAATCTTGGAATCCAATGGATCTTCCAGTATGGCTTCTGTCTGTGCCGGTTCTTTAGCACTTATGGATGCAGGCGTGCCTATTAAAGCCGCTGTTGCTGGAATTTCCGTCGGGCTTATTTCTGATGCCACCCATTCTGTATTAATTACTGATATCATGGGCTTGGAAGATCATTTCGGCGATATGGATTTTAAGGTGGCTGGTTCCCGTACCGGTGTGACCGCTATCCAATTGGATCTTAAGATCAAGAAATTATCCATGGATTTGGTACGCAAAGCCACCCAACAAGCCAAGGAAGCACGTTTTAAGATCTTGGATGTGATGGATAAGGTTTTGTCGGCAGCACGTCCTGAAATGTCAGAATTCGCTCCGCGAATTGTGACCTTACAAATCCCACAAGAAAAGATTGGCGAGATGATTGGACCAGGTGGGAAGACCATCCGTAAAATGATCGAGCAAAGTGGTGTTACTTCCATCGATATTGAAGAAGATGGTAAGGTTATCGTGGCTTCTCCAGATAAAGTAGCGTTGGAAAAAGCTGTGAACATGATTAAAGGTTTGACCGAAGAACCTGAAGTTGGTAAGGTATATGATGCAGTGGTCAAACGCATCATGAACTTCGGTGCTTTCTGTGAATTTTTACCTGGCCGTGAAGGCTTGGTGCATGTGTCGGAATTAGCCGGCAAATTTGTTAAAGATGTGAATGAAGTTGTGAAGCTTGGCGATCATATCAAAGTAAAGCTCATTGAGAAGGATGAAATGGGCCGCTTTAATTTGAGCAAAAAACAAGCCGAAAATGAAACATGAACATCTTAATGAAATCAAGGGCATAGTCATTCTGGCGTTAAGCCTGATTGTCTTAGCTAGCTTGGTTTCTTTTACTGCGAATGATTTGGCGTGGTTTACTTCCGCGCCGAACCCCCGGCCGCATAACTGGATCGGCATTGCCGGTGCTTATTCAGCCGGGGTTCTTTATTTTATTTTAGGCTTGAGTGCCTATTTTTTTGTCGTCATCGGTTTTTTCTTAAGTTGGAATAAATTTACCTCCCGTGAACTGCCGTTTTCCTTCCCTAAATTTTTAAGCGTCTTGATTCTATTTAGTGTTATTGCATCATTATTTGCCCTGGTGACCCCAGCTGGCGAAGCTGCCCGTTTTACCAGGGCAGGGATTGTTGGTATTGTAGTCTGCGATACCTTGCTTAAATATTTTAGCCCGTTGGGCGCATTTCTGATTTTGATGACCTTCGGGGCTTTAGCTTTAATTGTCGTCGGTGAATTCTTGGTTTCTCCATTTTTTGTGTGGTTGGCCGGTTTGATTGTAAAAACTTTTCATAAATTGACGGGTGTTGCCATCAAAGGCTTGCCGTTACCGAATAAGTCAGCTGCGGCAACTGCGCGTACAAATATCAAGAATGATGAACAACAGCGTCCTGAAACGAAAAATATTTCTAAACCTGTAAAAGAACAGGTTGCTGTTGTTGCCATGCCTAAGCCTGCGGTTGTAGCTAAGCCGGAAGCAAAGGCTGAAGTAAAGCCAGAAGTAAAACCTACGGCGAATGTCCCAGCGGTGGCTTCGACACCGAATATCCATATTGTCAAAACCAAGGAGCAGCCGGTTACTGCGCCGCAAGCGCCAAAAATCGTAGGAGAATATCATTTGCCGGATTTGGATTTGCTTAATGACCCACCACAGGTTTCTGACAGTAAAATCCAGGACACGTTAATGAATGGCGCCAAGATGTTGGAAGAAACGTTAAACGATTTTGGCGTGAATGTTAAGGTGGCGGATATTGAGCGGGGCCCAGTCATTACCCGTTATGAATTGCAGCCAGCGCCAGGGGTTAAGGTTGGCCGTATTGTGGCCTTGGCTGACGATATTGCTCTAGTCTTAAGCGTTCCTGCGGTCCGTGTGGTTGCTCCTATCCCGGGGAAAAATAGGGTGGGGATTGAAGTTCCCAACGGGTCTTCTGCTGCGGTGTTCTTAAAAGATTTGCTGAAACAAACCCAGAATCGCAATAGTTCCAAGTTAACATTGGCTATTGGAAAAGATATTTCCGGCAAGCCACTGATTGCGGATTTGGCTGAAATGCCCCATTTGCTCGTCGCTGGAACCACAGGTTCTGGGAAATCCGTGTGCTTAAATAGCATTATCATGTCGATTTTATTTAATGCCTCGCCATCTGAAGTGAAATTCATCATGGTGGATCCAAAGATGGTGGAGATGCTTGCCTATAATGATTTGCCGCATTTGATTTGTCCGGTCATTACAGATGCAAAGAAGGCGACCGCTGCTTTTAATTGGGTAGTAGGTGAAATGGAAAGCCGGTATAAGCAGTTGGCAGCCCAGGGGGTAAAAAATATCCGTGCCTTTCATGCTAAGGGCTTGGATATGCCCTATATTGTGGTTGTCGTCGATGAGTTAGCAGACCTGATGCAGGTTTCGGCAAAAAGTGTGGAAGGTTCTATCATGCGTTTAGCGCAAATGGCTCGTGCTGTCGGGATCCATTTGATTGTAGCCACCCAGCGCCCGTCGGTAAATGTAATTACCGGTGTTATCAAGGCTAACTTTCCGGCGAGGATTTCATTTAAGGTTGCGAGCCAAATGGATTCACGCACCATTTTAGATGAAGGTGGGGCAGAAGACTTATTGGGTAAAGGCGATTTATTGTTTATGAAGCCAGGGGAAGCAAAGCCTACCCGAGGCCAGTGCTGTTATGTTTCTGACGAGGAAATCAATACGGCCATTGCCTTTATTAAAAAACAAGCCAATCCGGAATATAATGATGGGGTTCTCAAGCCGCAGGTTTCGACGGCAGGTTCAGGCTCAGATGAAAAAGATGATATGTATGACGAGGCGGTACGGGTTGTAATTGAAACCAACCAGGCGTCGGTGACCATTTTACAACGCCGCCTGCGTTTAGGGTATTCCCGGGCAGCGCGGTTAATTGATATGATGGAGCAACATGGCATTGTAGGGCCTTATGCCGGGAGCAAGGCGCGGGATATTCTTGTTGACCGTGAGAAATGGTTATTGGACAATATGGCTCCTAAACAAGCGTCAGGAGTGCCGAGTAATGAGCAGCAATCCACCAGCTAATATTTTGCTTAAGAAAACACGGGAATCCAAAGGTTTAACCTTGGACATTGTTCATGAGTCGACAAAAATCCCGTTAGATGCCCTAAAAGCTATTGAAGAAGGTTATTCTGTCCGGACACTGACGCCGTTTTATTACCGTGGCTTTGTGAAAATTTATGCACAGTTTCTAGGAATTGACCCAGCTGAAGTTTTTGCCCAGCAAGGCATGCCCCAGGTCCCTGCCAGCAATTTACCTAAAAAACCAGTTGTCCCTGTTAAATCGCCAGTGCCTTTGCGTGGCCCAAGCGTGGTCTCCGAAGCATTGATCAGTTTTCGCCAATGGTTAACGCGTCCTTATGTGCGTCAAACCGCTTTGCGTTTATTAGGCGTTATTGTTGCTTTATTTTTAATTGTTGGTTTTTTTAAGCTTGTAGGAAGCTGGTTTAAATCATTAAAGAAAAATCCAAGTGTGTCTTCGGTTAAGGCCTCTGAAAAATCTCAGAAGCAGGTGGCAGCAACAGCAGCTTCTGCCGTCGAGGTAGAAGAGCCTAAAATGGTCAAAGCCCAGGCCCAGGACCAAAGGGTGCAGCTAGCTGTGCGGGCAATGAAGGATATGTACATCCAGGTTAAAAGTGATGGCCAGATGGTGTTCCAAATGACCATGAAAAAAGGGACTATGGAATCTTGGGTGGCAAAAGACCAAATTGAATTGTCAGGGAAGAATATCCATGAACTGGATTTAGAGGTGAATGGGAAACATATTGGTTCATTAGGAAGCAGTGAGCGTCGCGCCAAACGTGTGTTGATTACCAAGGATGGTTTAACGGTTAAGAAATGAAAACCACAGTCGATTTACAACATGAGCGCTTAAACGCCGGCCAAAAGGTCGGCGTCATTAATTTAGGGTGTGCACGTAATTTAGTGGATGCCCAAATGCTTTTAGGGCGTTTGAAAAAGAACGGCCATCGCATTGTGGACCCTCGCCAGGCGCAAACCGTGATTGTCAATACCTGTGGATTCATTGAAGAAGCTCGTCAGGAATCTATTGATACCATTTTAGATTTAATCGAATTAAAAAAACAAGGCAAGATCAAAAAGGTGATTGTGGCTGGTTGTTTAGCGCAACGCTATGCCAAGGATTTGGTGGAAGAATTTAAAGAGGTGGATGCCTTTGTGGGGACACCCACGCTTAATCGTGACAATATGCCGGACCAGATGCAATTGACACCGTCGCATTTTGCCTATGTGAAAATTTGTGAAAGCTGTTTTAATGCCTGTTCATTTTGTGCCATCCCCAAGATTAAGGGGAAGTTTGTCTCCCGCAGTATTGAATCTGTGGTTAAAGAAGTGGCAGCCTTGGATGCGAAAGGTGTTAAAGAAATTAATATCATCGGCCAGGATATTACGGCCTATGGCATGGATATTTACCGCGAAAAATCTTTGGCACGACTGCTTAAAGAAATAGCCAAGGTCTGTGTGAACGTGCAATGGATCCGTTTGTTATACGCTTTTCCTGCGCATGTGACCGATGAATTAATTGAGGTGATGGCCACAGAACCTAAGATTTGCCACTATATTGATATTCCGTTGCAACATGTCAGCGACCATATTTTAAAAGAGCAAAACCGCAATATTACAAATGCCCAAACCATTGCCTTAATGGAAAAGATTCGTCGACGGATCCCAGATGCTTTTATCCGCACGACGTATATTGTTGGTTTGCCAGGTGAAACCACAGAAGATTTTGATGAATTAAGGAAATTTAACCAAGACATGCGCTTTGAGCGGGTGGGGGTTTTTGTCTATTCAAAAGAAGAAGGCACAGCATCAGCAACCATGGAAGGGCATGTTGCGGAAAAAGTTAAGAAAACACGATTAGACACATTGATGCGTGACCAGCAAGATATTTCCCGTGAAATCCAGCAAACATTTGTAGGCCGACGGTTAAAAGTTTTGATTGATGAGCCACAAGCAGATAGTTTAACGGTGTTTATTGGCCGTAGTCAGTACGATGCTCCGGATGTCGACGGAGTTGTGTATGTGACGAGCCCAAAACCATTAAAGCCCGGGGATTTTGTCGAGGTGCGTATTACGGATGCGTATGAATATGATTTGGCCGGAGAGGTAATATGAACTGGTCTAACGCCTTAACATTGTCCCGATGTGTTTTTGCGGTGATCATTGCTATTTTATTAATGCAAAATGCCTTATGGGCGAATGTGATAGCGACGGTATTATTTACCATAGCTGCGATTACAGATTATTATGATGGTTATTTGGCCCGTACCCAGGGTCTTGAATCTGATTTTGGCAAGATCATGGATCCGATTGCAGATAAGTTTTTAATGCTTACCTTGTTTTTTGTTTTTGCCTTTATCGGTATGGTGGATTGGTGGATGGCCATTGTCATTGCCGCCAGGGAAATTTCAGTTACTGCGTCGCGTTTGATGGCCATGCGCCGGGGGGTGGTGCTAGCTGCGGAACGAGCTGGGAAAATCAAGACCGTGGTGCAGATCACAGCGATCAGTTTAGTGCTTTTATATCTGGTGGCTGAACAGTCCCAAGGTATTTCAACATTGTTCTTGGCCATTGACCAGGGCTGGCGTTTGTTCATTTATTTATTAATGCTCGTCGTGGTTGCCCTAACTGTCTGGTCAGGGGCGATGTATTTTAAACATCAGGGACAGGCGAAATGATTGCACGAATTCTTGCCACATGGTTTGGTATTGGATATGCGCCGGTAGCTCCAGGTACGGTAGCGACGATCGCCGGCATATTAATTGCTTATGGCTTGCGTGATTTTCCTTTTGTGTATGCCGGAGCCGTGATTGCCTGTGTGGGTATTGGGATCTGGGCATGCCAGCAGGTAGAACGTGAATTAGGCGAGAAAGACCCAGGCTGTGTGGTGATTGATGAAGTTGGAGGCGTTTTAATCGCCCTTTGGGGTTTGCCGATATCCTGGCCTGTTGCCATTTGCGGATTCTTCTTGTTTCGCGCCTTTGATATGTTTAAAATATATCCTATCAATCGTATTGAAGCCCTTCCAGGTGGTTGGGGCATTATGTTAGATGATGTGATGGCTGGAGTTTATACCCGTCTTGTTTTAGGGGTAGCCATGTGGTGGGCAGGAATGTAACAGTATAACCAGGAGATTAATATGGAAAGCAGCAATCCGACGTTAAGTCCAAAAACATTAGCAACAGCAAAAACGTATGGCGATGCGCCAGCGATGACAGTCCAAGGGGCTGTTAATAAAACATTTGTCTTATTAGCTGTTGTATTAGCCACAGCGACATGGACATGGTCTAAGGCCACTAACCCCGAACAAATCGGCAGTTTATATCCATTAATGATGGGTGGGGTGATTGGCGGTTTCGTTCTTGCCTTGGTGACGATTTTCAAAAAAGAATGGGCTGCAGTTACAGCGCCATTATATGCAGCCTGCCAAGGTTTGGCCATGGGTGCTATTTCTGCAATTTTTGAAATGAAATATCCTGGCATTGTCATTCAAGCGGTGGGGTTGACCTTTGCCACATTGTTCGCCATGTTAATTGCGTACAAAACAGGTTGGATCCAAGCCACCGAAGGTTTTAGAAGAGGGATTTTTATTGCCACAGCGGCGATTGGTTTATTTTATCTGGTGGTGATGATTGCTGGATTCTTTCATGTGGCACCTCCTGCATTTATCAACGGTGGGGGGATACTCGGTATTGGCTTTAGCCTTTTTGTCGTCGGTATCGCTGCATTAAACTTGATCCTGGATTTTGATATGATCGAGCGCGCTGCCAAAGAACAGTTAGCTAAGTACATGGAATGGTATTGTGCGTTTGGTTTGATGGTAACCTTAATTTGGCTGTATATGGAAATCTTAAGGTTGCTATCTAAAGTTAGCCGCCGTGATTAAATTAGGGATACAGATTTTTAATCCTTCTTCCCGATGGTATTACCTCTCTCGGTGGTTGCTTCTTATCGCCCTGGTGCTGGCTATTTACGCTAAGACCTTTCAATATTCGTTCATCTTTGACGATCATATCTTCATCGTCACTAATCCCTATATAAAAAATTTCGAGAGATTTAACGAGATTTGGAAAATATTCCCACGCACCCGCACCGTGGGATTGTATTCCTTTTGTTTGAATTATTACCTGAATTATCTAAACCCCTACGGGTACCATGTTTTTAATTTCGTTGTCCACCTATTGGCAACAGGGCTGGTGTGGAAAACATCCTGCCTGCTTTTTAAAATTAAGGGCTTAGGCTATCAAGGAAATAACGATGCCAAACCCGTCGACAGGCTGCAAATTGAGCTGCCATTTATCATTGCCTTGCTTTTTTTAGTCCATCCAGGCCAAACCCAGGCGATCACCTATATTTCCCAACGTTTTGAATCCATGGCCATGGTTTTCTATTTAGCAACGATTTATTGTTATGTTAAGGCCCGGATTAATGAACAGGCGCTGCAGAAATTTATTCTTTTTTTCCTGGCTGCAGTGTTCGCGGTGATAGGGATTATGACCAAGGAGGTTGTTGCTACAGTACCCGTTATGATTTTAGCGGTGGAATGGATTTTATTTCAACAAAGAACAAGGATTTATGTGATTTTGATGGGAGCAGGTATTTTATTTAGCCTGCTATTTATGAAATTCGTCAAATCAGGCCTCAATATTTTTCTTGCCACTATCCCGTCGGAGTCACACGAGGGGGACATATTAACCCCCATGAATTATTTCTTAACCCAAATGAGGGTGTTCTTAACATTTATTCGCCTGTTGGTATGGCCAGTTAACCAGAATTTGGAATATGATTATCCGATGTCGACGGGTTTATTCCATCCGCCGTTGACCTTGGTGGGCATGGTTTTTATTGGCCTTGTCATCTATCTTGTTATTCGCCTGCGTAAGCAATATCCCTTAATCGCCTTTGGTTTGGCCTGGGGGCTTATTACTTTTTCAATCAATTTGGCTCCTCGGGCCAACGTGTTCTTTGAACATAAATTATATTTAATTTCTTACGGGTTTTTATTGGCCTTCACACTTTTCTTGTTCGTTTTAATTCGCCATCCAAAGATTTTAGCGTTCATTTTTGTTGGTTTGATTGCGGTTTTGTCAGTCGTGAGTTTTTATCGTAATCAGGTGTGGAAAGATGAAGTAACGCTATTTGAAGATGTGATTAAAAAATCTCCCAACAAGTCGCGGGTGAATTCCAATATGGCAAGGGCTTATGGCAATGTGGGGCGTCTTGAGGATTCTTTGCATTATTTTACCCGGGCTGTGGCCTTGGATCCCCATGACGATATTTCTTTTTTGGACCGTGGGGTTATTAATTATCAGCTAGGCCATAAAAATGAAGCATTGGCGGATTTTAATCAGGCCATTGTGGTTAATCCAAATTATTTTTCAACCTATGTGAAAAGGGCTTGGGTTTATAAGGGAGAAAAGAATTATGAGGCAGCTTTAAAAGATTTGGATACAGCCATACGACTTGAGCCAAATTTTCAATATGCCTATATAGAGCGAGGCCTTTTATTATTGCAGTTAAACCGTAAGGAAGATGCCTTAAAGGATTTAAACCAGGCGCTTGTTATTGCTCCTTTTGATTTTGATGCCTTGCAAGCTCGAGGGGTTTTGTATTATTACATGGGCCAGTTGGAGCGGGCTGTCGCTGATTTTACCAAGGCGATCGAAGTGAATCCAACCGTTAGCAAAACCTATTTAAACAGGGCAGAATGCCTACATGGTCTTCATCGGGACGAAGAAGCAGTAAAAGATATGCAGAAGGCCAGGACGCTTAGTCCTTAAGAAATTTCCATTTCTTATTTTTTCTTATTTGCTTCGTAGACAATATCCAACAGTATTAATCCTGCAGCGAGGACAATCAGTCCCCAGGTTTTGGGGGTGGGGGCGTGGTGTTCAATGAACAGCCGTGTTTTTAAATGGAATAAAATTAACAGGATGATCGACCAAAATACAGGCTTGTGTTCCTTGCTGTCAATTAAGCGTTGCAGGGAAAATGGCCATTTCTCTCCGTGAGGATAGGCGTTAACGCAAGGGACCATGGCTGGGACCTTGGCCATATATTGGCGATAAGTATCCCCATAACGGGTGGTGAGCATATTTTGTTCGGTGGTGATGGTGTAATAATAAGCGTAAGATAATGAGGCGATAAATAATGTACCGATGATCCAGCCGACGTTTAAGACAATGGTAAAACCAAGGGCCATTAAGAAAGTTCCTAGATAAAGAGGATTGCGGACAAAGGCATAAGGCCCGGATGTGGTGAGCTTGTCGTTTTTTATGGCGTAGCCGTTAGACCATAGGCGGATGAGCATGCCGGCAATAATAAAGCCAATGCCGTGGCGCAGGGATTCTTCGCTCGTCGTACCAGCGATCACGAAATACAGTCCAAAAGGATAGATAACCGCGAAACGGGGTTTAAAGGAGCGTTCTAATCGTTGTGTAAGTGACATAGCTGGTTATTATAGCGTAAAAATTCTGGGGCACAAGGTTAAACGAAGTTAATCATCATCATTAATGCCGCATGCGCTGCCTGTTGTTTGACCTTTAAACGGCTGCCTTTAAAAATAAAACGTTTGATCACAGACTTATTCTGGCTGGATACGGCAATGAAGGTCAGTCCAACAGGTTTTTGAGCGCTACCTCCTGTTGGTCCGG
>CAZHGK010000011.1:11824-16966 GCA_964532095.1 uncultured Planctomycetales bacterium
AATGCCGGTAATGGCAATTCCTAAATGGGTATTGAGGATGCGACGGACATTTTTAGCCATAAGCCCTACGGTTTGAGAGCTGACTGCGCCATAACGGGCCAGGGTGGAGGCAGGTACTTTTAATAATTTCTGCTTGGCGCTATTATCATAAGCGATAATCCCGAGATAAAAAAAGGCGGAGGACCCGGAAATGTTTGTTAGCGTATGGCTTCATAAGCCTCCGCTACAGGATTCGGCAACAGCTACGGTCAAATTTTTTGCTAAACAAATATCTTTAATTTTTTTATTCAGATGCATGTTGTTATAACCATTGAAGTTACAAATATTTATGAATCATTATACCGTCGGATAAAGGCATTGACAAGGAGGATTATTTCGCCTATACTTCACGGATTATTAGCAAGGGTAATGATCTCATTTAACAAGGGGTGAGGCGTTTATGTTTAATTCAATTACGGAAGTTTTAGAAGATTTGCGCAAGGGCCGGATGGTTATTGTTATGGATGACGAAGGCCGAGAAAATGAAGGGGATGTCTTAATTGCAGCCCAATTCATTACGCCGGAAGCGATTAATTTCATGGCTAAAAATGCCCGTGGTTTAATTTGCGTTCCCATGGAAGATGCCCGTTTAAATGCCTTGGATTTGCATCCCATGAAAGAAGATTTAAATTCCAAACATCAAAAATGCAATACAGCCTGGACTGTCACTGTCGATGCCGCATTTGGCGTGACTACCGGGATTTCTGCAGCAGATCGTGCCAAAACCATTGAAGTTTTAATTAGCGATAAAAGCAAACCTAGCGATTTAGTGACCCCAGGCCACTTGTTTCCTTTGCGTGCCCGTCGAGGTGGCGTGCTCGTGCGTGCCGGGCATACGGAAGCTTCTGTGGATTTAATGAAATTAGCAGGGTTATATCCTGCCGGTGTCATTTGTGAAATTATGAACGACGACGGGACAATGGCCCGCACCAATGATTTGATCAAATTTGCCCAACAGCATAAGTTAAAGATTTGTACCATTGACAGTTTAATTGAATACCGCCGCAAAACAGAAAAATTAATTGAGCGCGTTGAACAAACCACCTTACCTACAGATTTTGGGGAATTCCAAATGGTGGCGTACCAATCCAAGATTGATGATGTTATCCATTTGGCCTTGGTCAAAGGTGAAATTGATAGTGCTAAACCTATTTTGGTGCGTGCCCAAAGTGAATGTTTAACAGGCGACATTTTTGGTTCCTTGCGTTGTGATTGCAATAGCCAATTAAAAGCATCCATGAAAGCCATCCATGATTCAGGGAGTGGAGTACTTTTGTATATCCGCCAGCATGAAGGCCGTGGCATTGGCTTGGTTAATAAAATGAAGGCATACAATCTTCAAGATGAAGGCATGGATACCGTCGAGGCCAACCAAGCCTTAGGGTTTGGGGACGATTTGCGTGATTATGGCATTGGCGCCCAGATTTTAGTGGATTTAGGAGTACGTCAAATCCGGTTATTGACAAATAATCCTCGCAAAATTGTGGGATTAGAAGGTTATGGTTTAACGGTGGTGGAACGCGTGCCGATTAAAATCCCGCATAATTCACGCAATGAACAATATTTAAAGACCAAAAAAGATAAATTAGGGCATATTCTATAACATATGGCCGTTAAAAAGAAAAAATTAGCTATTGTGAAGAAAGAAAAAACTGTTGCCGCGCGTGTTGGTATTGTGGCGTCACGTTTTAATGATTTTATCAGCAAGCCATTACTGAATGCCTGCTGGATGGAACTCAAGCGTGGCGGTTTAAGTGATGATCATATCACGACGGTGTGGGTGCCAGGTGCTTTTGAAATTCCTTTGGCTGCCCAGAAATTAGCTGCTCAGAAAAACATTGATGCGGTGATCTGTTTAGGTGCTGTGATCCGGGGAGAAACATACCATTTTGATGTGATTGCCAATGAATCTGCCCGGGGCATGATGGATGTAGTGTTAAAATCAGGTAAGCCGATCATTATGGGTGTTTTAACATCCGATACCGTCGATCAGGCTCAAAAACGTGCCCAGGATAAAGGCGGCCCTAATAAAGGTCGTGATTGTGCCCAAGCTGCTCTTGAGATGCTTGCTCTTTTAAAACATATACGATAAACATAAATGATTGTATGAGACGACGCTCGCTGTCCCGTGAACACGCTTTAAAGATTTTATATCAGCTTGATATTACAAAACTCCCATTGGAGCAGATTTTAAGCGGGTATTGGTCTTTTGAAGAAGTTAAAGATGAAGAAGTCATTGAATTTGCTAAGGCCGTCGTCGAAGGTGTCCGGGCGCATTTGCCCGAAATCGACGAGAGCATAGCAGCCTATGCTACAAATTGGCAGTTAAAGCGCATGGCGGTCATTGACCGGAATATCATGCGCATTGGCTTATATGAATTAAAGTACAACGATCAGATCCCTCCGAAGGTTGCAATCAATGAAGCTGTTGAATTGGCCAAGAAATACGGTGATTTGGAATCCAGTAAATTTGTCAACGGCATCCTAGATAAAATCCATAAAAAAGAAATTGTTGAACCGCAACAATAGCCCATGGGCTTAGCTGACCTACATATCCATACGTATTATTCCGATAGTACATCTTCGCCTGTTGAGGTAGCTGAACAAGCTGCCAAAGCAGGATTGTCGACGATCGCCATTACTGACCATGATGTCACGGACGGGGTTGAGCCAACTCGAGAAGCTGCCAAGTTATTAGGGGTTGAGGTTATTTCCGGCATAGAACTTTCCTGTGTATACGAAGGAAAAGAAATAGATATCTTAGGCTATATGATCCGTTTGGATCAAGGTCCTTTGTTTGACCGCTGTCGGCAATATTTAGATGGACGTATTGCGCGGATGAAGCAGATGTTGATGAATCTAAAATCAGTCGGGATTGATAATATTGAGTTTGAAGAAATCCAAGCTATGACCCATTCTCGTGCCGTCGGGCGTCCTCATTTGGCACAAGCCTTGCTGGCAAAAGGCTGGGTAACCTCAACGAAAGAAGCCTTTAATAAATATTTAAGCAATGGTAACGTGGGCTATGCCCCGAAATTCCAGCAAACTCCATTTGAAGCTATTGATCTAATCCATCAGAGTGGCGGGGTAGCCGTTATGGCGCACCCCATGTTAACCCAGAAAGATGAATTAATCGCGCCCATGGCCAAGGCAGGTCTCGACGGTATTGAAGTATATTATCCCAATTGTTCCGATAATGTGACCAATTTTTATGCGGGTTTGGCTAAGAAAAACAAGATTTTAGCGACGGGTGGCTCTGATGCGCATGGGGCGGCCAAGGTCTATACGCACATTGGCAAGGTTTCCATCGACGATATAATCATAACCCAGATGAGAGAAATTTGTGATACCTATAAGACAAACTGAAGCTCAACGTAAATTCCTTTCCGGCACACCGATTGATCCTAATCCCCGTATACGACTTGAAGGAGGCTCTCATGAATTAACCATGCGGGCAATGGATTTGATTTGTCCCATTGGAATGGGCCAACGGGGTTTGATCGTGGCGCCTCCAGGATGCGGGAAGACCACATTTTTAAAGCATTTGTGCCAATCTGTTTTAAAAGGATATCCGGACATTCAATTGCATTGCTTGCTCATTGATGAACGCCCTGAAGAAGTGACAGATTTTAAACGCAGTGTCAGCTGTGATGTGCATAGTTCCTCGTCGGATATGAGTTACGAACACCATATCCAAACCGCAGACAATTTAATGGCCAAGGTGTTCCCTCAGGTTGCAGAAGGCAAGAATGTGATGATTGTGATTGATTCCTTGACCCGTTTAGCGCGTGTGCATAATGCGCAACGACCGTCAGGAGGTCGCACATTGTCCGGTGGTGTGGATGCGCGCGCCATGGAAGTGCCTCGCCGTATATTTGGTTATGCCCGTAAAATTGAAGGGGCAGGATCGTTGACAATTTTAGCGACCATTCTAGTTGAAACAGGCAGCCGGATGGATGAAGTGATTTTTGAAGAATTTAAAGGAACAGGGAATATGGAAATTGTCTTGTCGCGAGACATTGCCAATCATCGCATTTTTCCTGCCATTGATATTTCTAAAAGTGCTACCCGCAAACAAGAGTTGTTGTTGGGGAAAGATGAATATCAGCAGATTGACAAGCTCCGTCGGGCATTGGCAAGCCTAAATAAGGTGGAAGCAGCCAGCGCCTTGGTTGAGAAACTTAAAAAATATCCCTCCAATAAGGAATTCCTAGCCACCTATGGCATTAATTAGTTTACAAGAAATCAGCCTCGCCTTTGGTGGGCCCTTGGTTTTTGAAAATTTAACATTACAGCTTGAGCCAGGGGAACGTGTGGCCATGCTGGGCCGTAATGGTGTTGGTAAAACAACGCTGATGAAGGTTATGGCAGGCCAAATTGAAATTGACAAGGGTGAGATTGTCTATCAAAAGGGTGTTAAGGTCACCCATTTGCCACAGGAAGTTCCCAAAGATATTAAAGGTACGGTATTTGATATTGTTTTTTCTGGTTTAGGTGAAAGTGCCAAGTTATTAAGCGATTACCATCATGTGGTCCATCGTTTACACACGGAACATACGCCAGAATTAATGCGAGAGCTAGACCGTCTGCAAACAGAAGTAGAACAGACCAATGGCTGGGATTTGGATGCGCAGGTCGAATATGTGCTCACCCAGATGAAATTGGATGGGGAAGCTGATTTTGAAACGCTCTCTGGCGGGCAGAAACGCAGGGTTTTGTTGGCAAAAGCCCTGGTGATTAAGCCGGAAATATTGTTGCTCGATGAGCCGACGAACCATCTGGATATTGATACCATTAATTGGCTGGAAGGTTTTTTAAAAACATATCCGGGTACCTTATTTTTTGTCACCCATGACCGCATGTTCATGACAAATTTAGCGACGAGGATTATTGAACTTGACCGTGGTAAGATTTTTAACTGGTCCTGTGATTACCAGACATTCTTGCAGCGCAAACAAATGGCATTAGAAATTGAATCAGCGCAGCGAGAGGATTTTGATAAGAAATTAGCTGAAGAAGAAGTATGGATCCGTCGGGGTGTCAAGGCTCGCCGGACGCGCAATGAAGGCCGTGTTAAAGCTTTGGAGCGTATGCGAGAAGAAA
>CAZHGK010000011.1:16976-18227 GCA_964532095.1 uncultured Planctomycetales bacterium
CCAGTCGAGTGCTTCCACATATTTGACGTTGGTATTGGCAAGGCCCGCATCCAAAGCCATGAATCAGATTCTTCCGGCCATTTGGTGATTAAAGCGTCTCACTTAGGGTTTAGTTATGGGGACAATTGCATCATCAAGGATTTTTCAACCCAGATCATGCGTGGCGATAAAATTGGGGTGATTGGTGCCAATGGGACCGGTAAGACGACGCTGTTGCAGCTTTTCTTAGGTCAACTGGAACCGCAAAAAGGCAAGGTGCGATTAGGCACGAATTTAGAAGTGGCCTACTATGACCAGTTGCGGGAACAGCTAGACGAGGAAAAGACTGTTATTGAAAATGTCACTAAAGGCGGGGATACCATTATGATCAATGGTAAGCCGCGGCATATCATCGGATATTTACAAGATTTCTTATTTACACCTGACCGCGCGCGCACCCCGGTAAAAGTTTTATCGGGCGGGGAACGTAATCGTCTTTTTTTAGCGCGGCTTTTCACCCGGCCATCTAATTTTCTGATCATGGATGAGCCAACTAATGATTTGGACATTGAAACCCAGGAACTTTTAGAAGAATTATTGATGGATTATTCCGGCACTCTGATTTTAGTCAGCCACGACCGTGCGTTTTTAAATAATGTGGTTACATCGACAATTGTTTTAGAAGGAAAGGGAGAGGTTTATGAATATCCCGGCGGGTATGATGACTGGTTAATCCAGCACAAGGCCCAGGCAAATTCCAAAACAGAAAAAGTAAAACAGGAAAAACCTGTTGTTGAGCAAAACATCCCCCAAGCCATAGGCCGTAAACTTTCTTATAAAGAAGAAATGGAGCGGCAGCGGTTGCCGGCGGAAATTGAGCGGTTAGAAGAAGAGCAGGAAAAATTATATGCTTTAATTTCTGACATTACCTTCTATCAAAGGGACCCTAAAGAAGTTTCCCAGACTCAAGCCCGGGCCGACGAGGTGGCTGACCAACTACTTAAGGCATATGAACGTTGGGAATATTTGGAAGGTTCCAATTGAAAAATAAGCTTAGGCAGGGTATATTTGTCATGGGCAGTTAAGGAGATGAAAAGCAATGAAGATCCTTATAATCGATGACGACCAAGATTTATGTCAGTTGACAAAAAAAGTCCTTACCAAATTTGGGCATGAAGTTTATGCCTTCAATGACGCCCAATCCGGTATTAATCAAGCTAGAAAATCTAAATTCAATTTTCCTTGGGTATAAAATAAAAGGTATTAACTGAT
>CAZHGK010000011.1:18237-29713 GCA_964532095.1 uncultured Planctomycetales bacterium
AGCCAGAAAATTTAAATTCAATTTGATCCTCATGGACATCATGTTGCCTGGATTAAGTGGGCCTGAGATTGTCAAATCATTAAAATCAGATCCACAACTTAAAGATATCCCTGTAGTTTTTTTAACCGGCCTTGTTTCTGGATCAGAAAAGGCAGTTGAAGATGAGGGGATTGCCGTCAGTGGGGTCATGTATCCTGCGATCGGCAAGCCGTATGAGATTGACCGCCTAATTAGCATGGTGCGTAAATACGCTAAATAAACAAGTAAAGGCATAGGGATAATGGCTAAACCAATCCATGTTTTGTTTGTCGATGAAGATGGTAATGTGTTAGATGCGGTGCAGCGTTTATTTGCTCAAGAGCCTTATGCTGTTTACACGACGACCAGTGTCGAACGCGCCATGGAGGTTTTGCAAAAAGAAAATATCAAGGTTGTTGTTAGTGATCGCCGTACTGTTTCTGGAGTTCATTTTCTGCAAAACGTGAAGCAACTTTATCCTGATGCCATCCGCATACTTTTTGCTGCACATTCCGATTTTAGATCTGCCGAAGAAGCTGTTAACGATGGGGAAGTATACCGCTTTATCAGTAAGCCGTGGAAAGATACCGCATTATTAAACATCATCCGTCGAGCCATCGACCATTATGATTTAATTGTCCGGGCCGAGGAAACCAATCAAAAATTAAAGGTGATGTACGAAGTACAAAGAGAATTTACCTCAACGGTTTCTCATGAATTGCGTACGCCGCTTGCCTCTATTAAAACAGCCATTGATTTAGTCATCAAGAAAACCTTGGGGTCCATTAATGAAGAACAGGAAGAGGTTTTAGGGCGGGCGAAGAAAAACGTAGACCGTTTAAAACGCCTGATTGATGATATTCTTGATTTAACAAAAATGGAATCAGGGAAGTTGCAGATGAATTTTGCAACCCATGATCTTCATTGGGCGATTCGTGATGTGGTGGATGCCCAAAAGGATGTGGCCCATAACCGGGGGCTATACATTAAAACAGTTTTAGACAGCCATATTCCCCAAATCACTTTTGACAGCGACCGCATTGTTCAGGTGTTAAATAATATCGTCGGTAACGCGTTGAAATTTACCAAGCACGGCGGCATTACCATTAAAACCAAGGATAAATATGAAGAGAACTTTGTTCTCGTCAGTGTTATCGATACGGGCAAAGGGATTGCTGAAGATGAATTGCCTAAATTATTTCAAAAATTCCATCAGGTGGAATCAGCAGCCCAAAATGAAGAAGGTGGAACAGGTTTAGGCTTGGCGATTTGCAAAGAAATTATTAATAGCCATAGAGGGAAAATCTGGATTGAGTCCGAACTGGAAAAAGGGACTACATTCCATTTTACACTTCCTCGTCAACAAGGTGTGATTGTATGAGTATAGAAAAAACGATATTGGTGATTGATGATGAAATCGATTTACAGCAATTGGTAAAAATTGCTTTAAAATCCAGGGGCTATAAGGTGGAAACAGCCAATAATGGTTTAGAAGGATTGGCGAAATTAAAAACCATCAAGCCTCATTTAATTATTTTGGATTTAAACATGCCCAAAATGGGAGGCATGGAATTTTATCAGGAAATTTGTGACCAGGCTAATCAACCTAAATATCCAGTCATGGTTCTCACCGCTCGGGCGAATATGGCCAAGTTATTTATGGAATTTAATATTGAAGGGTTTAAGACCAAGCCTTTTGAAATTGATGAATTGTTAGACGAAGTCGACGCTATTATTCGAAAGAAATTTGGCACATTTAAGCAAATTAAAGTGTCAGGTATTGAGCGGCCAGCCAGGGCATTTATTGTGGAAGGTGATCAGGAGATGCTTAAGAAATTAAACACTTCTTTTGCTAATACCGGATACGTGGTTCATTCTGCCTCAAGCGGGGTGGATGCTATTGAACGCATTTATGCAAATCCACCGGATGTGGCATTAATCAATTTAGGATTAAGAGATATTGCGGGTGATATTATTATCATGCAATTAAAACGCATGCCTAAAACCCAATATGTAAAATTTATTTTGTATTCGGAACAAGCAGGGGAGCGGACCATTATTATTGACAAGATTAGCCGAAAAGAAGGCATTGAGTGTTTTGTGCAATATTCTAATATTCAGCAACTTATTAATGCTGCCAATGATCTTCTAAAAGTTTAATAGCCTTGTTTTACGTTGTTTCCTTCCGAATCTTGGTTTTTTATGGATCAACATCATCAATTCATGTCACAGGCGTATCAATTAGCCCTTAAGGGTTGGGGAAAAACCTTGCCTAACCCGATGGTTGGCGCCGTATTGGTTAAAAATGGTAAGGTCATAGCGGAAGGTTGGCATCCGTATTGTGGTGGCCCACATGCCGAACGTATGGCCATTACCAAGGCTGGGGCCAAGGCAAAAGGAGCAGATCTGTATGTGACCTTGGAGCCTTGCCGTCATCATGGCCGCACGCCTCCGTGTACCGATGCCATCATCAAGGCAGGAATTAAGAATGTTTTCGTCGGGGTCACAGATCCTAATCCATTAATGCGCGGCAAATCCTTGACCCAGCTTAAAAAAGCCGGGATCCGTGTGCAGGTGGGGTTCTTAAATAAAGAATTGATCCAGTTAAATGAGGCCTTTAATCATTATATAGAGCACCGTTGTCCTTTTGTAACTGCAAAATCCGCACAGACCTTGGATGGGAAAATTGCCCTGCCCGACGGGAAATCAAAATGGATCACCTCAAGTGCGGCCCGACAATGGGCCAAGCGTCAGCGCTTTGGCTTTGATGCGATTTGTGTTGGTGTTGATACCGTTTTAAAAGATGATCCCAGGTTAAATACTATTCCTCGCAAACGGATTAAAAAGGTTGTTTTAGATGTAGGGTTGCGTACGCCCCCATCGTCAGCTATTTTTAATAATACCCGACCGGAAGATGTGATTATTTTTACAGCTGCGAAGCCATCAGCTGCTTTAAATAAGAAAGCAACAATCATCCAGGCGCCATTGATTAAGGGCAAGATTAGCTGGGAATTTATTTTAGCAATTCTCGGTGAACGAGGGGTGGCTTCGTTATTAATTGAAGGCGGAGGGAAAACAATTGTCGGGGCGTTAAAAGAACGTGTGGTCAATAAATTGATGGTGTATGTAGCGCCCGTTGTGATGGGAGAGGGAATTAGTGCGTTTGGAAATTATCAAAGCCAGGACATGGGGCATTTGCTTAGATTAAAGGGAATAACGATTGTGGCCATTGGCCCAGATTTCTTGATAGAAGCGTATCCGGTTTATAGAAGTTAACAGTGGAGGTTGTATGTTTACAGGTATTATTGAACGTTTAGGAATTATTAAGAAAATTGTGCATCATGCCAATTTGATTGTTTTAACCATTGATGTTGGTCCTTTGGCAGGCAAATTAAAAATAGGTGATAGCGTCAGCATTAACGGAGTGTGTTTGACCGCCACGTCGAAGAAGGGCCGATTGGTCAGTTTTGATCTTATGAAGGAAACATTGAATGCCACCACATTATCACATTTTAAAGTAGGGGATGGCGTGAATTTAGAATTGGCATTAAAGCATGGGGATCGTTTAGGCGGTCATTTTGTCACCGGCCACGTGGATGCGGTAGGGATTATTAAAACGATTACAAGAAAACCGAATTGGTTTGTGTATACCATTGAAGTGCCAGCACCGTGGCGCCGGTATGTGGTTCCCAAGGGTTCTATTGCCATTGATGGGATCAGTTTAACAATCGGTAAGGTTAAACCGACGGGTTGCGAGGTTTATTTAATTCCATTTACATTAAAGGTAACGAATTTAGGTAAGAAAAAAGCTGGAGATTCTGTTAATTTGGAAACAGATTTGTTAGCTAAATATTTTATTTCTGCGTGCCGTTAACCCGTCGTTTATCTGCCACCCAAAATTCCAGATATTTGCCGCGCATCAGTCTTGTTTGGGCGTCCAGCGCCGGAAGAGCGCTTAAAAATAAAAGGATGACGGGAACTAACATCCATTCCAAAGCAAAAATAATTTTCTTAAGCCAGCTATGACGGATTTTTGTTTTAGGCAATAGGGCTAGGCTTAAGAGAATGGAAATTGCCAAACAGAGGAAGGCCAGGTTAAAAATCGTATTGGCAATGTCCCCAACATTGTAATAGACGACGGAAGCAGCAAATTCCTTGCGGGCAAATAGAACCGGAAGCCAGCCAATGAAGGACAGGATAAATCCCCACGACGCCCAGGAAATATGACCTTCTAATAATTTAAATCCATGACGGATTTTCTCATACGGTTTAATCTGGTCGTTGGCAGCAAATCCCCGCATGACTAAGGGGACATTTTCAACGCCCCAGGCCCAGCGCCGCTTTTGTTTGTACACACTTTGTGTTGTTTGCCACCAGTGATCAGCGGCGACAACATCCATGGAAACAGTGACGTACATGGGGATTACCCGATAATCCCCGGCGAATTTCAAATAACATTTCCAAAAAATGGCAGAATCATCCGAGATCATATCAATCGGCCAATACCCCACATCAACTAAGGCCTTAAAGCTCATGCTATGACTGGAAAAGGTGACAAGTTTTTCCGGATTGGTGGCTTCAACCATTTGAAAGAAAGATGATCCTGTTTCTATAACACGGGCAAAGCCAGGGACATTCCAAATATTGTTATGATAGACGGGAATAGGTTGGAAGCTGGCACGTAAACGATTTGGACAAACCATAAAATGATAGGTTAGGCAAGGAAAGTAGCTTGCGCTGACAATGGTGTCTGCATCAAAACAGGAGACGATAATATGTTCCAAGGGAATATGTTGGGCTTTATAAAACTCTTCAGCTTTTTTAGCTGCAAAGGTAATATTGGCGCCCTTAACCCTGGCTTCACCAGGTAGGTTATCGGGGTGGATAATCACCAGGCAATCATGGAATATATTTTTGTATTTTTGTTCGACGAGCCTAGCGCCTTTCTGGATGTCTGCCTTGGCTCTTTCCTCAACAGCCAGAACGACGGTGATTTGTTTAAGTGCAAAGGGCTGGGTGCTGATTGCTTTGACGGCTTCTTCAATGACGCCGTATTCTTCTTTGACAATGGGGAAAATGACCAAGTGATGGATATCCGTCGACAAAGGAGGAAGGTTGCCGCTCGCAGTAAGGTCGGCGATTTCCTGCTTGTGGGTCCATAGCGAGAACCGTTGGCGGATATTCAGTAAGGCATGGCGGTAGGTTAGCCGTGGTAAATAGTTGTGCCATTCATCCATGCCATGGATACGGGCGATCCAATCGGTTTTCTTCTCGATATCCAGGCGCAGGTAGGACAGGACCAGAAAAAGGGTCATGTATAAAAGTCTAAGCAGCCAATACAGGTAAAAGGCAATGATGACAATGGCAGCGGCAAAAGGCCAAATAATCGAGGCCAAGGTCAGGCTGATGAGAATGGACCAGCTGATGGCGCCGGGAATAATTTCCCAAACCCGTTGCCAGAAATGCTCTTGCGGCGATAAGCCATGTTTAGAATAATGGAATTCAGAAGACATCATGTTTAAAGGTTTCTTAAATGGTTAAAATCAATAAATGATAACAGGCCATTGGCTGGGTCAATAAAATATAGCCGTCCGGTTTTTTCATGATAGAAAATCCTGTTAGAGTCACCTAATGGGGTGATTAATATATTTCTTATCGGGTTTAACGGTGTTGCGTCAGTAAGGGCGATCTGGTGGTTGTTGGCAACGATGATGCTATGGTCATTATTAATCCACCAGGCTTGATTAATGCGTGAACTTGCCTGGTATGTCCAGGTGATGTGAATGGGCTCTTGTTGAGAGGAGATGTTGTTGATAATGCCCAGATTATTCCCTGACCAGACCAGAGTTTTATTTTTGTCCTCATTAAACTGTAAGCCATCTATTTTTTCTGAACTGATTATTTTAACGCTATCACTGACATAGATGAGGCCTTTAGTCGAGGATATAAAGAAAGTTTTCTCTGTCAGCATGTATATGTGAGGCTGATCGTTGGTATTTATTTCAGGCAAATGGCTGACAATGGTTTTGATGGATTTTCCTTCTGCATCACTACGGATAATGGAGTTGTTTTCGGTAAGCACCCATAAGGCATTGTCGTGAATGTCCACAGCAGCCACATGGTCCAGGATACGTGGGTAGATGCTTTTCTCCTTGATGTTCAAACGGTTAAGCACGCCCTGGGAGAGGATGTAGATATTTTTATTGTCGTTGTATTCCCATAAGATTTGGTCAGGAGAGGTGGTAATAAGATCGCTAATATCCTCGATATAGATCTCCTTATCTTGGGGCTCTATGACAAAGAATTTATTGGTCTGATTTGTTAAGATTTGGGCAATGGCTATTGGGCTTTGTTCGATGGTATAAAGTTTGCGGATGGTCCCGTCTTTGTAGATGGAGGCTTGGGCAAACAATGATTGGGGTGCGTTAAAGATGGATTCGATTGTGGGGTCATTTTTAGGCAGACGTAAGACAAAATCCTGATTGCCTTGGCGGGCAATTAAGGTGTGTGAGCCTGATATGGCAATAAAATCATCAAAATGGAAATTTCTTGTTAATGGCTCAATAGGCCAGATGGTTGGAGAAAGGAAGATGTTTTCTAGCAGGGATGCCTGTTCATCCTTAATATCGACGGTGGAATGTACAGGGTTAAAGCCTGATTTATTTAACGAGACTGCATATTCCCCAGGAAGCAAATCACGGATCACTGTTGGGGTTTTCTGGTGGACTTTCTTGTTGTCAATGGTTATGGTCGCGCCAGAGGGGATGGTGGTGGTATAAATAAGGCCGGTTTTGATGATTTTATGATGTTTGATATCAACAACAGAACCAAGCAAGCGCAGTAAAATGACCGGGGCAATGAGCAAATACGCCAGGACAAATAAATAAAAAACGATTTTTCGCAACAATGGCATAGGGCAATTATACATGGGAGGGAGGGTAAAAAGAAATTCTTTATTTTTAATAAGAGGATTATAATATAGACATGAATAAAACACGTGTGGAATCGTTAAGTGACGGTGTTTTTTCAATAGTCATGACGTTATTAGTCCTTGATGTTAAGGTTCCATGCTTAAAAAGTCCTTTAAATAGCCAAGAGTTGTTCAGTCAGATGTTGCAGATTGTGCCGTTAATCCGCAGTTATATCATCAGCTTCATTATATTGGCGATGTATTGGGTAGCGCACCACGCATATTTTCATACCTTCACCAAACAGGTTAATAGTGTCATTGCATACCTAAATATTTTATTCCTCATGACCATTGCCTTTATTCCTTTTTCTTCCCATCTGATAGGGCAGTACCCGTTAAATAAGGTGGCGGTTGTCAGTTATGGAATTAATATCATTTGTGCCGGGGTGACATTATATGCGATGTTGTGGTTTATTACGGTTAATCGTCATTTGATGCACGACGATGTGTCTCCTAAGCTGGTGCGCCAATCATTCATTAGGGTGTTATTGCCGCCATTGTTTGCCTTGTTTGGGATTATTACTGGCTTACTTCATTCCTCGTCGTTAAGTTTCTTTTTATTCGCTTTTCCTATCCTTATTAATATTATCCCCGGCAGCTTAACAGCCATTGAAATGCTGTCCTATTTGATCGTTAAGCATAGCCATCACCAGTAAAATCCTATTTTACAGTGTTTGACAATTAATTTAGCATATGCTAACATTTAACAAAAGATAACAAAAAGGATGTGTATGTCCGTTCGCCAACAAACAGCGCAGGCCATTTCTCAATTAATTCCCAGTATTGTGCAAGGGGCGCACCTGGGGGTTTTTGCCAACCGCTCCATGACCCAAACACAATTTTTATTATTAGTTTCTGTGCATGCGAATGGCCCTTGCCCAATGCATAAATTGGCAGAAAGCATGTGTGTGCGCATGCCCACCATTACCGGGATTGTCAATCGTTTGGTGAAGGCCAAATATGTCAAGCGGATCCCTAACCCTCATGACCGGCGTCAGGTAGTGATTGATTTGACGCCTAAGGCCCATGCTTTTTTACGGCAATTCCAGTCTATTATTGCCCGTCGCTGGGAAGATGTGTTAACTGCCTTAGATGAGCGCCAAGTGAAGGTTTTGCATAATTTAATTGGAATTTTAAATGAAAGTTTAAAAGTTAAATCATAAAAGGAGTTTACTGTGCGTCGCTGGGTATTGCCTATTATTCTGATAGTTGTTTTTATTATCATCGGATGTAATTTATACAAGGGAAAAAGCCCTTTGTTATTTTCTGGGACCTTGGAAATTACTGAGCATGTGCTGGGTGCAAAAACCGCAGGTCGGGTGGCTAGCTTATTTGTGGACGAAGGAGATCGTATCAAGGCCGGAGCAGTGATTGCCTTGTTTGACCGTTATGATCAGGCGAAAAAAGATTATGAGCGCCTGCAAGCGTCTTATCAAACGGGAGGTGTAGGCTTGCAAGAAGTAGAACATGCACGATTGGCCATGGAAGACCAGGAAGTGATTGCTCCTATTGATGGAGTAGTTTTAGTGAAGGCAGCCCAAATAGGAGAAATGATTCCGGCTGGGTCTGGCATTGTTGTTTTAGGCGATGAGCAAGATCGGTGGGTGCGTATTTTTGTCCCGGAAGGGGTTATTAATCAATTAAGAATCGATCAACCAGCATCGATTTCTTTCGACGGTATTAAAGACAAGGCGAAAGGGTATGTTAAATATATTTCCCCTAAGGCTGAATTTACCCCTCGCAATGTGCAAACACCGGAAGAACGCATGACCCAGGTATTTGCTGTGAAGGTAGCTGTGCGGGAAGGCCATGCACATCCAGGGGTTAATGCCGACGTTATTCTTGAGTAAATTCTATGTTAGATCTCGCGATCAAAGCAGAACATTTAACGAAACAGTTTGGAAAATACAAGGCTGTTGACGATGTGTCTTTTGAAATTCCCTATGGTTCGATTTTTGGTTTTTTAGGGGCTAATGGGGCAGGTAAAAGCACAACGATCCGCATGCTCACCGGTATTTTGGCTTCGACCAGCGGCACAGGCACGGTTGCTGGTTTTGATATTAATTTACAAACAGAACAGATCAAGCAGGCCATTGGTTATGTGTCGCAACGTTTTAGTTTGTATACGGATTTGACAGCTCAGGAAAATTTATTATTTTATGGCCAGATTTATGGTTTGTCTGTTGATGAATTGCGCCAACGGATGGAAGAGATATTTAAATGGACAGGTTTGGAGGTTTACCGTAACCGTTTAGCCAGTGAATTATCTGGAGGATGGAAGCAAAAACTAGCCATTGCCAATGCACTGATGCATAAACCACGCATTGTTTTCTTAGATGAGCCTACCGCAGGAATTGACCCATTATCCCGTCGGGCAATTTGGGAATTGTTGTATCAGTTGGCAGATGACGGGGTGGCGCTTTTTGTGACCACTCATTACATGGAAGAGGCGGAGCGTTGCAATACCATTGCTTTTATTAGTGCCGGTAAGATTTTACGCATTGGTTCGCCTCAAGACTTGAAAGACTCGGTATCTGGCAAATTATTGCAAATCGACTGTTCTCCTTTAATGAAAGCATCGCGGGCATTTGGGCGCATCCAGGGAGTGCAGGGGATCACGGTTTACGGAACAACATTAAATCTCAACGTCAAAGATATCGAAGCAACAAAACAGGCAGTGTTACAAATTGCCGCCCAAGAGGGTATTGTGGTCAATAAACTTGAACAAGTAACCGCAACCTTGGAAGATGTGTTTTCCCAACTGGATGCCAAACAGGACGTTTAATCATGTGGCAAAACATTAAGGCTATTGCCAATAAGGAAGTGATCCATATCTTGCGTGACCGTCGTACGCTGATGATGGTCATTTTAATGCCTGTCTTGCAGGTCTTAATTTATGGGTATGGGATCAATACCGACGTGCGTCATTTGTCGACCTATGTTTTAGATGAGGATAAAACTTATTTGAGTCGTCGACTGGTTGATTCGTTGGAACATTCTGAATATTTTCAAGTGGTCAACCATGTGCAAAGCATTGCCCAGGTCAAGGCCGGGTTGGATAAAGGCAAGGCCCAGGCTGCACTGGTTATCCCGCCAGATTTTACAGAAAATATTCTCAAGAAAAAGCAAACCCAGTTACAATTATTGATTGATGGGACAGATTCAAGTCCAGCCAATGTGGCCTTAAATGCTAGCCAGGCCATTGTTAATAATTTTATGCAAAAGGAAGAACTGATTCCGGTTACGGTCTTTCCCATCGATTTTCGGCCCCGGCTTTGGTATAACCCGGATTTAAAAAGTACATATTTTATGCTCCCCGGGCTTATTGCCCTGGTTTTACAATTAATTGTGCCGATGATCACAGCCAATGCCATTGTGCGTGAGAAGGAGCATGGTAATATCGAGCAATTGATGGTAACGCCCATCAAGCCTTCCGAGTTGATTATTGGCAAGATTATTCCCTATATTGGGATTGGCATTATCATTGCGACGACAATTGTTGTAGCGATCCATTTTATTTTTCATGTGCCCATCCGGGGTAGTCTGCTGACCTTGTTCTTTCTGACGTTAATTTATTTAGTTGTCTGTTTGGGGGTGGGCTTATGGGCGTCAACAGTGGCGGATAATCAACAACAGGCCTCTCAAAGCGTCATGTTTTTGGCCATGCCTTCGATCCTTTTATCAGGGTTTATTTTTCCTCGCGAAACCATGCCTATGATTGTGCACCACATCGGTTATTTACTGCCGATGACATATTTCTTGAAAATCGTCCGGGGGGTGATTCTTAAAGGGATGGGTTTTATAGATTTGTGGGACCAGGTATGGCCACTGATCGTGATGGCTGTGGTGGTTATTATTTTCAGTATCAAACGTTTTGGGAAACGGATTGCGTAAAGGAATGAAGATATGCGTCGATTGTTAATAGCAGGTGTTCTGTTGTGCAGCATGTCGTCGGTGGTATGGGCAAGTTGGCGTTTGATGGGCAATGAATTTCCTAAAGAGGTCAAATCAAGCCAAGACACCTTGAATTTGCAAGGCGTTGGGGTTAAAACCATTTTCATGATGAGGGTTTTTATTGCCGGCTTGTATTTGCCCCAAGCCATGTCAGACCGTCAAGCGTTAGGGGATGTTCCTAAACATTTAGCTGTTCGTTTTTATGCCCGGTTTTCGTCTAATCAATTTGTTGATTATACAATCAGCCGTATGAAAGCTAATTTATCCAAGGCGGAATTTCAGGCTGTCAAAGACAGGTTTGATTTGATGAGAAAGTATTTCCCTAATATTAAAAAAGGGGATGAAATGGCTTTGTCCTATGAGCCAGGACAGGGGACATCCATTAGTCTCAATGGCCAAGTCACAGGCGTGATTCCGGGTCTGGATTTTTCAAAAGCTGTATTTGCAACATGGATTGGCCCTCGGCCATTTGATCATATCGTTAAGGCACAAATTTTAGGTATTGATTAAAATGACTGAAATTCTATCTTCATT
>CAZHGK010000012.1:0-4441 GCA_964532095.1 uncultured Planctomycetales bacterium
ATTGGGGACATCCTCCGTTTATATTAGGAAAGCGCTTTCTTCTATAAATTTGTTTCAAATATAACATACAATTTTAAAAAATCAAATATATTTTACCGACGGGAAAGTGAAATAATTTAAGCAAATACCCAAGTCGTTGATTTTAAATAGGTTAGGAATAATTCTTTAAGAGGCTGCTTTGGAGGGGTTTTAATGCAATAAGTCAAAATTCTTATTTTCTTTTAATCCTTTATCAAACGTATATGTCTTAAGATTTCTTGAAGCACCAATCTCTCCAAACAAAGCATCATTGAAACTATATCCTTTGGCACATTTGGATATAGCCAAACGCACCGATGGTTCATATTCAAAACAAAATTGAGAAATTCTTAAAAGCTTTTCAAATGATTCCAGAATTTTCTCTTTAGAAAACTCATATTTTTTACTTAAAACAAAATACGTTTCCAATAAAACCCCATGGCAAACAAATATTTCTCTGGAATTATAAGTCTCAACTAAAGCAATAGCCTTCTTTACTCTAACAGCATCATCAAGGGTAATAAGCCTGATTAAAACATTAGTATCGACGGCAATTTTCATATCCTTGTTTCGCTTTCTTCCCAGGCCTCCTGGCGTGCTTTGCGAATTTCATCATCAGTCAACTTCTTTGTGGTAGTTCCACGTTGGGAATTAACAAAATCCCTGATCGTATACTTTTCTGTTTTCGATTTTACCTCCATATGTCCATTCTTCTCTTCAAAAACAAGCTGGTCCCCAGGGTTTAGTTTTAAACGAACCATGACTTTTAAAGGAACTGTAATCTGTCTTTTAGATGAAATTTTAGCAGCAATCACCATATAATGAACCTCCTATATTTGTTTATATAACAATGAATATTTGTTCTCATAACAAATATACCATATTCTTAAAAAATAACAAGAATTTTGGCTAGAAATCATACAAGGGCTTGCGTTTGGGGGCTTGGGTCACTGCAGCGGTTTTTTGAGAAATCGAAGGTCTCTCCATTTTGCCTGTAACTTCCTTGGCACCCAACTTGGGATTGGATTTTAAAGACAAGGAAATTCTTTTGCGTGGGCCATCCACATCTAAAACTGTCACCATCACCTTTTGCTGCACCTTTAATATATCCGCAGGATTAGCCACAAATTTATCAGCAATTTCACTGACATGGATTAAACCATCCTGATGAACACCAATATCCACGAAAGCACCAAAATTGGTCACATTGGTCACAATCCCGGGAAGCTTCATGCCTGGTTTTAAATCATCAATGCTTTGCGCCTCTTCGCTAAATGTTACTGCCTCAAACTGGGTGCGCGGATCCCGGCCAGGCTTGGCTAATTCCTCAACAATATCCCGCAAGGTTGGTAAACCAATTTTATCGTTCACATATTTCTGAATATCAATCTTTTTACGCAAGGATTCATTCTTCATTAAATCACCGACGGAAGCTCCCACATCTTTTGCCATTTGATCGACGACTGCATAGCTTTCCGGGTGGACAGCTGAAGCATCTAAAGGATTCTTAGCTCCTCGAATACGTAAAAACCCCGCAGCCTGTTCAAACACTTTCGATGATAAGCGCGGCACCTTCTTTAAATCATTACGGCTTTCAAACGCCCCTTGTTCATCGCGGTATTCCACAATGGACTTAGCCAATGCTGGCCCTAAACCGGAAACATACATCAACAACTGCTTGCTTGCCGTATTGATCTCTACCCCGACGCTGTTAACACTACTGATGACCACATCATCTAATGATGTCTTTAATTTATTCTGGTCCACATCGTGCTGATATTGACCTACCCCAATAGATTTAGGATCAAGTTTAACCAATTCGGCTAACGGGTCTTGCAAACGACGACCGATAGATACTGACCCACGCACCGTTACATCATGTTCAGGAAATTCCTCACGGGCAACATCAGAGGCAGAGTAAATGGATGCGCCACTTTCATTCACTTGCACCACCTGCACATTAGGCAATTTTAAGCTGCGCACAAAACTTTCTGTTTCACGGCTACCTGTTCCGTTGCCAATCGCAATGCATTCAATATTAAATAATTGATGCAACTTCTTGATCGTCGCTGCGGATTGATCTTTTTCAGCGTCAGAGTGGCTGATATAAATCACGGAATGATGTAATAATTTACCTTGTCCGTTTAAACACACCACCTTGCAACCTGTCCTAAATCCTGGATCAATGGCCAAAATATTCTTTTCACCCAACGGAGAGGCCATCAGCAATTGACGCAGATTATCCGCAAACACCCGAATCGCCTCTTCATCTGCCTTTTGCTTGGTGATGAGGCGGATTTCTGTTTCCATCGACAGCGACATCAAACGCTTAAAACAATCATCTATGGCCATAAGCACTTGCTGCGCACATTTGCCGCCATTTTTAACAACCATTTCCTTTAAAATGCCAATGGCCTTATCTTCATCCACCAAAACACGCAACATCAAAAATTCTTCTTTTTCTCCTCGACGCATAGCTAACACGCGGTGTGAAGGCGCAGTTTTAACCGGCTCTGTCCAGTCATAATAATCTTTAAACTTAATCCCTTCTGCTTCCCTGGCTTTCACAACCTTGGTATCAAAATTTCCTTCATCTAAATACATTGCCCTTATTTTTGCTCGCACCAGAGCATCTTCATTAACCCATTCGGCAATAATGTCCCTTGCCCCTGCCAAGGCCTCTTCATAGGATTTCACATCCTTGGCTGCATCCACATATTTCTCCGCTTCCTGACGAGGATCAATGGTCACATCTTGGCCAAAAATTACCGCTGCCAGTGGCTCCAAGCCTTTTTCTTTCGCAATGGTGGCACGCGTACGGCGCTTTGGCTTATAAGGCAGGTACAAATCTTCCAGCACTGACACCGTCGGCGCTGCTTCTATCTTGGTTTTTAATTCATCTGTTAATTTGCCCTGTTTGGAAATGGATTCTAAAACTGCCCGACGACGATCATCCAATTCTTGCAATTGCTGCAAACGGTCACGGATTTCGGTAATAGCCACTTCATCTAAAGCTCCAGTCACTTCTTTACGGTAACGGGCAATAAATGGAACAGTGCTGCCTTCTTCTAACAATATGGAGACCGCAGCAACCTGACGGTCCTTGATATTTAATTCAGAAGCTATGGTCATGCAGTATTGTGGATTCATTTAAAATAACTTTCTAATTAATTTCAGCCAATGCACGGTGGCCTGGATTTTTCCTGGCCTCCATTGGCCCGACGGTATTTTCCATATCGCATCTGGCTTATGGTCACTAACACAAAAACGCCCTTTTGGTTTTACCCAGGCAAAGGCAGGGCCATCATTGCCATTGATAAAGGCATCATCCCCGATATAAAAAACCTCAAGAGGAATTTTGCCATGTGCTGCTTTTTTCCTTAAATTAAGAGCCTGCTGGCGATACCCCGGCACTGGCAATAATTTTTTATTCTTACCATAATACATCAAATCTGCCCCGCCATTAGCACAGACTAACACCCGATGGCCCAATGCGCCAAAACAACCCTTAATCCGCTCTTCTGTCCGACGAGCATCATTGCCGGAAATTAAAATAAACACCATGCCTGTTTTTAATAATTCCTTAAGTGGGGTCAATGCTGCGCTTTGGGACAAGCGTGGCAGAACATGAAGAGTTGGCCGATGATATAAGGTGTCATCCCCGTCGCAGCCTAATAAAACAGGCATTTTTCGGGCATCGATAACCAGGCCTGGTGTATAACCCATAATATCTAAAACCTGAAGCCAGCGGTGCGACAAATAACACAGCGGCAAAGCCTTATCCACACCAAAGCGATTGCATTCAATCGACATTGTGCCGCTCGCCTTGACAACCAATCCCTGACGCTTCACCCAAGGCAGTTGTTTTAACTGGCGGATTACCTCCTGGCGAAAAGGATCTTTAAATGCCCTGACCACCACCTGGGCATTGGCCAAATTCATCTTTCCCGTCGGACGGATCTCGATACGCACGGGTTCTTGATAGGCATTTTTGACATTGCCCAAATGGATTAACTGGGAATCCGTCAACGCCGGTGCCAATAAATGCGCCCTCACGGTTTTACCAAAAAACTTGGCCAAGTAATTAACTTCCTGCGCTTTTAAATAATTATCCATTAAAATCTCTGTTGGTATTTTAATAATATTTCACTCTCGGGCTTATCTCTGGTATTTGAATCAGTGATCGATGTCTTTTCTTCTTTTTGGGAAGCTGCTGTCTTTTGCGAAACATTAACGCTCCAATGGTCAGACACCGCCATTTCCCCTTCCACTTTTTGCGTATACGCCGCAGATGCCCCTCGGATCCTTGGCAATTCTTCCAGCTCAACACCTACCTTTAAATCATCTGTTAATTTCTTAGCAAGCCCCATACGTTTAGCATCTTGGGTGTATTGAAAATCTGTTAACCCATACTGCTTGGTGA
>CAZHGK010000012.1:4536-28214 GCA_964532095.1 uncultured Planctomycetales bacterium
CAGCTAAGCGCGGGGTTGGAGTGTCTTTAGATGCTGTTAGGGAAGGAGTCCAAGCTTTTCCCGTCGCTAAAACCAATAAAAGAATATCCTGAGATAAAGGCGGGTCTGAATCAAGGGTTAATTCTGGTTTATTTAACGTGCCCTTAACAAGCATATGAATATCAATATCTTCCACCTGGGTTTGGGCATGAATATCAATATCAGGATTATGCCAATCTTGATTAAAGGTCACCCGGCTGGAACCCAAATCAATCACTCGGCCCCGCATTAAAACTGAGCCGCTTTCTAATGTTAACATCCCCCCTAAAGCCACAGGATTAAGCGTTACGACGAGGGCAGTATGCCCTGAACCATCCAATACCGTCGTACCTTTATACACAACCTTGCCAATAAGAAAAGCGCCTTTAGCCTGGATTGCATTTAAAGGCCCCACAATATTTAAATCCACATTATTTAAATAACCGCTTAGATGTTTATACGCATCCTCTTCTAAAAATAATTCACCCCATTGGTGCACATCTGCAGACGCTGCATACAAATTAAATTTTAATTGGCCATTCTCAAAATTTCCAGAAAAAACAGCTGGGTCACTATCTCCCATCAATAAGCGGCCATTAAAAATATTCACCCGCACGGCAATCGGATTAAACGTCAGGCGAATAATTGCCCTTTGAATTAAAATCCTGCTGTCGTCAGAGAATTTAAAACGGGATAATCCGGTAATCCGAATATTAGAAAGGGTCAAGCCATTGGCAATGGTTCCCTGGATCGTGTCTGGCTCTATAGTCACCACAGATGCTACCTGGCTTAATAAAAAATGTGCTACTCGTTGGGCGCCCGATTCAGTAGCCACCAAATAATAAAATAGCCCACCAGCAACAATCACTAACGATAGCGCCGTGAATAAGACTGCAATACACAAGTGTTTAAAGGATTCTGCCAGTTTAGCCATGCCATCTTAATATAATGTCTATAATTCCTCGACGGATCATCATGATGCCGATGGCAGCCAATAACAAGGACATCACCTTCGACAAAGCACGCGCACCTGATTGCCCTAAAATCTTCATCAACTGGTCACTGGCAATAAAAACGACCGCAACCAAAAATAAATTAATCAAAACCGCAGCCATCGTCGGGCCAATGCCATGCTGGTCAACCTGCATCAAGACCATGGTCAACACCGCAGGCCCAACCACCAAAGGCGTACCAATAGGAACAGCCCCCATTTCCTGCAAACCTCGACGATGATCGACTGAAGTTGTCAAATCCTTCATGGCAATAATAAACAGTATGGCCCCGCCTGCCACCATGAAATCCCCCATTTGAATGCTTAATAATTGAAATACCGCCCGACCAACAAGGATAAAACTAAAGGCCAACACCGTAGCCGTAATCATGGACTGGGCAATAACCTTCTTTTTCTCCTGGGCATTTAACTCCTGAGTCAGCCCTGCAAAGATTGGCAATACCCCAACCGGGTCCATCGCAAAAAACAACGGCACAAAGGCCATAAAAATATCGTGTCCCATATCATTTTCCTTTAATTGGACTTCACAACCCAACGCACAAACACATTAACCATCAAAGCGAGTAACACCCCTGAGGCAATAAGCTTTAACACCGACGGGATATGGTCATGGGCATGCCCTACAGTTGCCATGGCATTAATGCCCCAAAACTGATAAATATAATTTAAAACAACCCCTGCAAGCACAGCACACCCGGCAATTGAAAGCAAATAAACAATGACAGAGCGCATACCTAAAAACCGGGCAACCGTTAAAATGGTCGCCGCATTCGTCGCTGGGCCTGCTAATAAGAAGACCAAGGCCACACCTGGGCTCATCCCCTTAAGGATCAAGCTCGCTGCTATCGGCGTAGTGGCTGATGCACAAATGTACATCGGTATCCCTAATAATAAAGCTAAAGCCATGGCTTGCCAACCCTGACCTAAATAATTTTCTACAAAGGTTGGCGGAACAAAATAACTGATGATACCGGAAACTACGATGCCCATTAGAAACCACGGGGCGATATCCATTAAAAGATTATTAAAAGCAAATTGAAGGCCTTCTAAAATTCTTTGCGAAATATTGCCGCTCTCGACAACAGAAGGCTTTGAAGCACAACATGACTTTTCAGAAGATTTATCCGCCGATAAATCATCATTCTTGTTAAAAAACATTTCCAAAAAGCCAGCACATAAAGCAGATAATAACGCTGCCACAGGCCTGAAAATGGCCATTACGGGATCTAACAAAGCATAGGACAAAGCAATGGAATCCACCCCTGTTTCAGGCGTAGAAATTAAAAATGCCATGGTCGCCCCTTTAGAAGCGCCACTTTTCCTTAAGGCCACAGCTGCAGGAATAACCCCGCACGAACATAGTGGCAAGGGAACACCAAAAATAGCAGCCAACCAAACAGAGCGAAAATTATTCTTTCCCAAGTAATGGGTAATTTTTTCAGTAGTAATAAATGCCCGGAGAATGCCGGAAAGAAAAAGTCCAAATAAAATATATAATGCAGCTTCTTGATAGGTTTGCCAAATACTTAATACCACTTCTTGAATCATGCGTTTATTATCCTTCGATCATCCCGCCAAAATGGGCTGTCCACACGACGAGAACGACAACGATGGCCATGAGCCCGGCGATGATCCAACCTGGCTGGGCCTTATATTTTTTTACTAGTCCCATTAATAAAAAACATATCGCAGAAATACCCATGGTGGACAATGCCAAAACCCGATGACGGTCTACGATGGGGTGATGCAAATGAAGACGGTTCGCTTCCCACAACCCGGAAAGGACAACCAATGGGGTAACAAGGACAGCAAAAACATACATTGTCCAGGCGGCTGAACACCACGTCGGCCGCCTGGACAGTAAACCCGCGCTTTGAAATAAAAACGCGCAAATAAACAAGGCAATAGGAAAATGAATGACCTTTGGATGCAGCGGTAAGAAAAATTCAGTCATACATTTTCCCCATGTTTAATATTACGTGCCGCTGGCAGGCTTAGCTTCTGCTTGAGCCTTAGCGACTTCGTCTTCAGCGATCTTAGAGTATTTCTCTGGATCTTTGCTAAAATCCTTACTGCACATCTTGCAGCACAGATTATACGACTTGCCATTGTATTCTTGCTTGACTACTTCACCCATTTGCCCGATTTTCTCGCCGCTGACAGGGCAAAGCTTATTACCTACGTCCACAAGCTTGGCAACTTCTTCAGTTTTGGCAACATCTGCAACATTCGCAAATGCCACTCCTGTTCCTATTATACACACAGCTGCCATTGTTGCTAAAAGATAACGTTTAATCATTTTCCCTCTCCTTTGTTGGTTGTACCTAGTTTATTTAGATTTTTCTTTTTCCACAAATAATAAAATGCCGGATAAATCAATAGTTCTAAGGCAAAGGAACTGACTAATCCTCCGATCATGGGGGCCGCAATGCGTTTGGTCATATCTGCACCAATCCCATGCGCCCACATAATGGGCAAAAGCCCAATCATCGCGGTCATCACGGTCATAATTTTAGGACGCACACGCTTAACTGCTCCCTCGACGATCGCTTCTTTTAAATCGGCATCTGTCTTAAGCTGGCCTGATTCTTGATGCGCTTTATAGGCTAAGTCCAAATACAGCAACATGAACACACCTGTTTCGGCATCCAAGCCCATGAGGGCAATCATCCCTACCCATACCCCGATGGACATTTGATAGCCCAAGGCCCACAATAACCAAATAGCACCGATCAACGAGAACGGTACAGCCAATAAAACAATTCCCGTCTTAATTGCAGACTTGGTATTCCAATACAACAATAAGATGATGAGAAATAGCGTCAAGGGCAACACCACCTTCAGACGCTCAAGTACCCTTTGCATATTTTCATATTGGCCGCTAAAGGTAAATGTATACCCTTCCGGCAAGATTATTTTTCCCTGGATTAATTTCCTGGCTTGGTCCACATAGCCGCCAATGTCTTCCGATGCTGTGTCTACATACACATACCCCGAGAGCATGCCGTTTTCATTACGGATCATCGACGGACCGGAACGCACCGTGATATTGGCCAACTGCCGAATAGGCACATGCGCCCCGGACGGTGTTGCCACCAATACTTCTGAAATAGCATCAGGCGTATCTCTTTGTTCCCTCGGGTAACGCACATTAACACTGTAACGCGCCCGGCCTTCTAACACCGTAGATACAGCTTCTCCGCCGATAGCTGTTTGGATAGTTTCTTCAACTTCCTGGACGCTTAAGCCATAACGGGCCAGGGCTTCTCTATTTAAATCAATGTCCAAGAAATATCCCCCTGCCACACGTTCGGCAAAAGCGCTCCGTGTTTGCGGCATGGCGCGCAAAATGCCCTCCATTTGAATCCCAATCTGTTCAATGCGTTCCAAGTCTGGGCCGAGGATCTTAATACCGACGGGGGTACGAATGCCTGTTGAAAGCATATCGATACGATTCTTAATCGGCATGGTCCATCCATTAGTTGTCCCTGGAATATGCAAGGCATCATCTAACTGTTGTTCTAATTCCTTTGGTGTTAGCGGACGTTCTATACCTAGAAATCCTTTCACCTTCCGCCATTGTTCACTAGGCTTTAACAGCACCACTGTTTCCATCATCGATAATGGCGCAGGGTCCGTGGCACTTTCAATGCGCCCTGCCTTACCAAATACCCGATCCACTTCAGGGAAGGAACGCAAAATCTTATCCTGGGTTTGTAATAATTTCTGCGTTTCTGTCACAGAAATACCTGGCATGGTCGTCGGCATATACAAAAAATGCCCTTCCCATAACGGAGGCATGAACTCATGTCCCAACTTAAAATACATTGGAACAGTCAAAAGCCCTAATGCCAAGGTGATGGCAATGACCCGTTTAGGGTATTTAAGGACAAAGCGGCACACCGGATCATACATGGCAAATAACCGTCGACTGACCGGATGTTTTTCTTCAGGATAATATTTGCCAACAGCCACGGCATTGACAATTTTCTCTAACCACCGCGGCTTAAGTGTAAACGGGTCCATGCGGGTAAACATCATCCTCAACGCTGGAGTCAATGTCACGGCTAACAACGCAGCAATGGCCATGGTAAATGTTTTTCCCCAGGCCAATGGCTTAAATAAACGTCCCTCCTGGTCAAGCAAGGTAAATACAGGCAAGAAAGAAACCGCAACAACTAATAATGAAAAAAATACCGTCGGGCCAACCTGTTTTAAGGCTGTTAACAACACCGTATGAAAATCCCCCTTGCGTCCTGAAGAAACCCACTGTTCCAAACGTTTGTAGGCATTTTCCACTTCAATAATGGCCCCATCCACTAAAACCCCGATGGAAATGGCAATCCCTGCCAAGGACATGATATTGGCTGTCAGCCCCATCCCTAAAAATGGGATAAATGATAATGAAACAGATACCGGGATCGTCAGGATTGGAATAATCGCCGACGGAATATGCCACAAGAAAAACAGGATCACCAAGGACACAATGATCATTTCTTCAATCAACTGATGACGCAGGGTTTCGATAGCCTTGAGGATGAGTTCACTGCGGTCATAGGTCACCTCCAATGTTATTCCCGGCGGAAAAGAGGTTTTTAATTCTTCAATCCGGGCTTTCACTGCGTCGATGACTTTTAAGGCATTCTCCCCGTGGCGCATGACAATGGTGCCACCAACCGTATCCCCTTCGCCGTTATAATCAATAACTCCACGGCGAATTTCAGGCCCTATGGTCACCCGTCCTAAATTTTTAACCAAGACCGGCGTGCCATGTTTATTGACCCGCACGACAATGTTTTCTAAATCCGTGGTTGATCGTGCATATCCCCGGGCACGCACCATGTATTCTGCACCGGACATTTCTACCAACCGGCCTCCCCCTTCGTTATTTCCCCGACGCACAGCATTAATAACTTCATTAAGGCCAACCCCATACAAACGCATTTGGTCAGGATTAACAATAACTTGGTATTGTTTTACAAAACCACCAATAGGAGCTACTTCAGCAACCCCGGGAACGCTTTGCAAATGGTAACGTAAGAACCAATCTTGAAAACTGCGCAACTCGGACAGGTCATGTTTGCCCGTTTTATCGACTAAGGCATACTGAAACACCCATCCCACGCCTGTAGCATCTGGGCCAAGCTCTGTTTTTACCCCCTGGGGCAGCTGGGCTGTAATGCGAGACAGATATTCCAATACCCGGCTGCGCGCCCAATACAAATCCGTACCATCTTTAAAAATTATATACACATAGGAATACCCAAAGTCAGAAAACCCCCTGACGGCCTTGACATTAGGGACTGATAACAGCGACGAGACAATAGGATAGGTTACCTGATCTTCAATAATGTCCGGGCTTCTGTCCCATCGGGAATACACAATGACCTGGGTATCTGATAGGTCTGGAATAGCATCCAAAGCCACGTTACGCACGGCCCACACAGAACCAATCAAGGCCGCAATAATTAAAATCAAAACAAAAACTTTATTGCGGGCTGAGGCCTCAATGATACGTTCAATCATGGGACCCACCTTTCCATGCGGCTTGCAAACGGCTTTCGCTGTCTAAGAGAAAATTACCATTCGACACGATTTCCTCTCCCTCAACTAAACCAGATTTAATGGCCACCATATCATCCGACGATGAGGCAAGCATCACTTCTCGAGGAGCAAAATGTCCTTCGCTCTCTTTAACAAACACCACCTGACGCTTACCCGTGTCCATCACCGCATCCCGGGGAATAAGCAATTGGCTGTTTAATTCAACAGGAATATCTAAAGACACCAGCATGTTTTCAACCAATTCTCCTCGATAGTCTGTTAATTCGACTAAGGCATTTACTGTACGGCTAGCCTGGTCGAGCAATCCACCGACGGAACGGACAATACCCTTTGTTTTTTCAAAATACGATGGAATTTCGATGGCTACTTCTTGCCCTTCTTCCACATACCCTAGATCGCTTTCATGAATTTGAGCCATGACCCAGTAATTGGTATTTTTGTCAAACATTTGCAATTTCGGCTGGTTCCACACTGACGTCCAGGAAACTTTTTGCAGGGCCATAAGATCACGTTCATTTAAGCCTAAAGATAGCAATTTATTTTTGGCTTCCATGATTTTAACTTGCAAAGCCCGGTGCGTTTCCCAATTGCGACGACGTTTCTCAATCCGTCGATAATCACGGAATGTCGTCACATAGGACAGATAGGCATCCACAAAAGCATTTTGCTGCTGGTACAATTCCAAGGCGGTTGTGACATAACCAACCGTATGCACCACCTTCACTAAAGGCTTCTTGGAAACAATCACTGTTTTAATCCCAATCATTTGCTCTTGATGCCCGTCTAATTGCACCACGGCATGGTCAGCAATAGCGTCCTTCGTTTGCGATTGCGCTTGTTGGCGTTTGACTAATTTCATCCCGCAGATCGGACAATTGCCTGGATGGTCACTGGTGTAATACGGATGCATGGGGCAATAATAAATCGTGTCCGTATGTGCTGCAACTTCATGCACGGCGGGCTTTAAATGAAGATATCTATACCCTACCCCTACCATTAATACCACCGCTGCTATAAGAATAATTTTTTTCATAAGATCTCCTAAAAATGAAATTAAAACCGAACGGACCAGGTCCCTTGAGTTCCAGGGACCTGGTCCGTTAAATTAAATATTAAATACGTAAGCTATGAGTTTGTAGATACAACGGAATGGCAAGGCCTGGCGGCCCATGGGTAAAAACAACTGGTGCAGCTATCATCTGCGGCGGAATTACAATATCTGATTCAAAATTAACAGCCAATGCAATATGAGCAACCGCAGAAAAATCAACTGCAGTTTCACCTTTAGCTAATTTAGCTTTAATCGAACAATCATTGCACTCGTGTTTGGGAGAATTTTCCTTTTTGGCAGTATCACAACAAGAGGCTTTGTGTTTACCAAGGTGAGAAAATTGGGAAATGGCGAAATCTTTGACACAACAGCAAAGCAAGGCGCTTAAGGAAAACGCCGCAATTAAAATGCCTGTTGTGAATGCTAACCAAAGTTTTTTCATAACCCTATTTAAACTATAACACCTGCATAACAAATGTCAAACCTTACAAGCGCCACCAGGAATTTGTGGGCCAGCACTAACCAATGCCTTACCCTCTGGGATATCTGTAAATAATTTGAAATTATCGATAAACATTTGGGCTAACTTGCACGCCTGAACATCATAAGCCGCCTTGTCCTTCCATAAATGGCGCGGATTTAAGGTCTTTGGGTCCATACCCTTGACAGCTTTAGGAATTTGCAGGTTAAAAAATGGCAAGGTCTCAAATTCAGCACGGTCCAAACTGCCATCTAAAATAGCGTCGACGCTTAAACGATTGTCATTTAAAGGGATCCGATATCCTGTTCCATATGCCCCTGCCACCCAACCTGTGTTGAGTAAATAGGCACTTGCCCCATGGGCCTTCATTTTCTCCGCTAAAATACGGGCATAAATGGTTGGATGAACTGTTAAGAATGCCTTGCCAAAACAGGCAGAAAAGGTTGCGGAAGGCTCTTTAACCCCCTGCTCTGTACCTGCAACCCTGGCGGTATACCCGCTTAAATAATGGTACATGGCCTGCTCTGGCGTTAATTTGGCGACTGGTGGTAAAACCCCATAGGCATCACAGGTCAAAAAAATGATCTTCGACGGATGTCCACCTTTGGATATAGGTTTGACAATATTTTCAATATATTCAATCGGATAAGAAACGCGGGTGTTTTCTGTTTTCCTTTTGGAATTAAAATCCACAACACCATTGGCATCCACGTCCACATTTTCCAGCAAAGCATTGCGACGAATAGCCGCAAAAATTTCCGGCTCACGCTCTGGGGTCAAACCAATGCATTTGGCATAACATCCACCTTCAAAATTAAATACCCCTTCATTATCCCAGCCGTGCTCATCGTCGCCAATTAAGGCACGCTTAGGATCCGTCGATAAGGTTGTTTTTCCTGTACCTGACAAGCCAAAAAACAGAGCCGTATCCCCAGCCTTGCCCATATTCGCAGAACAGTGAAAAGCCCCTATATTTTTCAGAGGCAAGAAATAATTCATGATGGAGAAAACACCTTTTTTGATTTCTCCACCATACCACGTGCCCCCAATAACTGTCATGCGCTCGGATATATTAAAAGCCACAAACACTTCACTGTGCATGCCCCACTTTTTAAAATCCGCACAGGTCGTTTCGCAGGCATTTAAAACTGTCCAATCCGGCTTAAAATTTTTAAGCTCTTCCTGGGTCGGACGGATAAACATATTCTTAAAAAAATGCGCCATCCATGCCACCTCCGTCACCAAGCGCACAGACAAACGCGTTTCCTTATTCGCCCCACAAAACCCATCCATCACATACAGCTTCTTATCTGTTAACCTGTCCCACGCCAAACCTTTTAAATGAGCCCAAGCTTCTTTAGATAGAGCTTTATTGTCAGAACCCGATGGCTTACCATCTGCCCACCAGATATGGTCCTTGGTTTGTTCATCTAAAACGAAATATTTGTCTTTGGGGGAACGGCCGGTAAATTTACCGGTATCGACGGCAATAGCGCCGAGAGAAGTGACAATGCCACGCTCCAAACCTTTGCGCTCAGGCGATGTCTCATGCTTAAACAATTCGTCGTAGGAAAGATTATGGAATACTTCTTTGGCTCTTGGAATAGGCATAAAAACTACTTAACGTAATTTTGGATAGCCTGTAATAATTTCTCTGGAGAGACAGGCTTAACTAAGTAATCTTTCACACCTTCGATTTTAAAAATTTCCGCCATGCCCTCTTTGGCTGTCATGACGATAATAGGAATTAATTGCCCATCCAATTGCTTTTTAACTTCAAAAACAAAGGTATAGCCATTCATTTTGGGCATCTGGATATCAAGGACGATTAAGTCAGGCTTAAATTCAGCCGCCTTGACCAAACCTTGCTCTCCGTCATTAGCAAACGCAACCGTATAATCATGGGCCTGCAAGAACGACTGCATAATTTTAATTACCGTCGGATCATCATCAATAAGTAGAATTTTTTTAGACATACGCCCCCTTAAGCACTCTTTTTAGATAATGGCATCATAATAAACTCAAGCACCATACGTTTAACCTTGTCCACCTTAAATGTAATTGCGTACTTTTCCTTCTGGCTAACCGGGTATTCGATATTATTCCCCGATGAGTTTATAAAACTCTTAAAATGGGACATTTCTAAATCCGGGTAACCAATTTTGATCAATTCCTTACGGAATGCCCCGCCAATCAAATTCACCACAGCCCCGGTGCCGTCCCTCGCCTCGCTATCATCATCTGCATCAATATATGGATATTTCAATAAACGCAACATCTCAGGCAAATACGCCCGCTGGATGTAAACAATAATAACCCCTACAGACTTTCGGTCTTCTAAATCCCTGATATTCCGATACAGATGAACAAACGATAACATGGTTGTATCATCAAATTTCTCCGTCGCATCAATGCGCATCCACTTATCGTAGCGTGTGATCAGGCGTTTTTCTAAAACCGGCTCTTCACTAAATTTTAACTCGGACTTCTCAAAGAAAACTTTTTTTACCGCTGCAGACAAAGCCAGGGCCATGGTAAAAAGGTCTTCTGAGCTGTCTACCTGACGGCCAGACTGTCGAGCAGCCAAAGCCTTACGGTTTAATATCCCCACATGAAACGCGGCCTTTAATTTATCTAATTCCGACGGATCAAGGGGCATAGTTTACCTAAACTACATCAAATGCGGCTGAATCGCAGCAATTAATTCTTCAGGTTTATACGGTTTGACCAAATAGCCTGCTAGCCGGGGGTTGACTTCCCTGGCTTGGCGCTTATTATCTTCAGAACCTGAAGCTGTGACCATGATAATAGGAATGGATGATAAGGCAGGAACATTAACAACACCGGACATAAAATCAATGCCATTCATCTTTGGCATTTGCCAATCCAAGAGGATTAAACAAATATCTTTATAATTATTAGCCAAGACTTCCAAGGCTTCTTCTCCGTCCTGTGCTTGAAGAATTTCCTGGGTAATTTCAGCTTTCATTAACGTCCGGATCAATAACTTTCGATCCAAAATCGAATCATCGACCACTAGAATTTTCATATGCACCATTCTATCCAAATTGATTTATGCAGGCAACTTTTTTCTAAGATAACCTAATTGTCCTTTTTCAGCCACGGCATGCGTACTCGATTTTCTTTTCCCTGGATTAATCTGGCAATATTCGGACGATGGCGTAAAACCACAAAAACACACAAGATGATGGCCATGATTTTTAATAAAAAAGGATGATTTAATATGACCATCAACACAGGCAAAGACACAGAGGCAATAATAGATGCCAAAGACACATACCCAAATGCCAAAAATAGAATAATCCAGGTAATGACCGTCAGTAAAAGCACCACCCGAATTTCCGGAATATAAATCGTCAGGCCGATGAGCATGCCTAAACTGGTGGCGACACCCTTACCCCCTTTAAACCCTAAAAACATGGTCCAATTATGCCCAGCCACTGCAGCTGCTCCAACTAAAACCAAGGACAAATAATCAGATAAACCAAAACATTCCGAGGCAATCACCAAGGGAACTATCCCCTTGGCAATATCAATAACCAAAACAACAATGCCAGGCCATTTGCCTAATACTCGAAAAGCATTGGTTGCTCCCATATTCTTCGAACCATGCTCACGGATATCCAAACCCTTAAGCAGTTTTCCCGCCCAAAATGCCGTCGGGATAGAACCAAATACATAGGCAATGCCCATACTAACTACGAGAAATAGCACGTTGATCTCCATTGATCCGTGTGATCCCTTCTTTAATGTAGATAATCCCTGATATGATCGTGGCAGCCAACGCTGGCAACCAAAAGAATTTAGTAAATGACCATTGCAGCAATACCCCTAACACACAAATTATTTGCAAGAATGCCGTTGCCTTGCCTGAACGGTTAGCAGCAATATTTAATTTACCGGTATTTAATTGGATAATAGCACTTCCCAGTAAAAGAATACAATCACGACTGATTATAGCCACAACAAACCATAAAGGAAAACTGATATCAGGGAATTGTGCTCGCTTAATAAATATACAGATGAAGGCGCTGATGAGAAGTATTTTATCAGCAAGAGGGTCCAGGATGGCCCCTGCTAAAGTTTTTTGATGGCGAGTACGGGCAATATAACCGTCAATCACATCCGAGATAACAGCTGTTAAGAAAAGGCCCAAGGCCACCCATCTTAAATATTCTCGCGCCGGAGAAATATAAAGCACGGTTGCAATGAAAAACGGGACCAACAAGATGCGGCCGATGGTAACTTTATTGGCAAAAGTAAGGACCATAGTTTATTCCTGATCAATGCTTTTTAATTCGGTACCACAAAGCGGACAAAATTTTACACGGCTGCTATAACGGCTTCCATCCTTAGGACAATATTTAATACCAACCTCATGCGCATTAAAAGAAGATTGCACGGCCTTAATGGCTGAGCGCGCTTGCGGGTCTTTTTGCATATCCCGCGCCAAACGTTTTAAGTCTTCTTCGGAAACAGGAGCATTGGTCACTCCCTGTGTTACAGATTTTAAAGCTGCCTCAATGTCTTCAGGGCTATCTGGTGCCTTTTTTACCGACGCTGTTTGGCAGCCACAGATGAAACATACAACCACTAAGGCATGTATAAAAGATTGCTTCGTCGGCCTTGGCTTCCTGCCTGCCGGCAGGCAGGTTCGCAATAACACGGTCATTTCAAAACCCGTATGCGCTGCGGTGGCCAGAAAATCAATTCAGCCTTGCCAACCAAATCATCCTTATCAACAAAACCCCAATAACGGCTATCGTGGCTGGAGGCACTATTATCCCCTAACATAAAATATTTCCCTTCAGGAACAATTACCTTATTACCCACCGCCCCAAATTCCCCGCGATTATAATAATATGTATTTTTAATACGAGGATCTGTGACTAATTGGCCATTGATGTAAATATCCCCCTCGCGAATCTCAACCATATCGCCGGGCAAGCCAATTAAACGCTTGATAAAATCCTTGGTGCGGTCCTGCGGATAAACAAAAACAACAATATCTCCCCTTTGAGGTTTGGAAAAACCTGGCAAACGGATTTTAGTCAACGGCGTTAAAAATGATGGCCACTGCACATCCCCAAATTGAAGCAAGAAATCCGGTGAATGGATTTCGGGCAATAATATGGGGCCATAACGCAATTTGCTGACGAATAAATGGTCCCCTTCGATAAGGGTCATGCGCATCGAACCGCTAGGAATTTTAAACGGCTGGACAAAATAGGTACGGATGACAATAGCTAACACCAAGGCCACAAGAATAGACTCAACCCATTCTTGCACAACACCTTTGGGCTTTGAATTCTTTGCTTTTGTCCCGCTCATGAATATTCCTTAAATTTTTAAAGCAGCCAGAAATGCTTCTTGCGGCACTTCCACCCGACCGATTTGTTTAAGTTTCTTTTTACCTTCTTTTTGCTTTTCCCACAATTTGCGTTTACGGGTAATATCACCGCCATAACATTTGGCTGTCACATTTTTACCCGCAGATTTAACTCGGGCACTGGCAATGATCCGTCCGTCGGCAGAAGCCTGGATACGCACTTCAAATAATTGTTGGGGAATCAATTCTTTTAATTTCTCAACCAAGGCCGAACCTTTGTCATAGGCGCGTTCCTTGTGCACCATGCAGGAAAATGCATCGCACGGATCATCATTGATAAGAATATCCATCCGGGTAATACTCGCTGGCGCATAATCTTTAAATTCGTAATCAATGGAACCATATCCACGCGTGGCAGACTTGATCAAATCATTAAAGTCCACAATGACTTCAGATAACGGAATATCAAAGACAATTTTCATGCGATCGCCGATGAATTCACTTTTCTGATAAATGCCGCGCTTACGTTTAGCTAATTCCATGACCGCATCCATATAGGTCACGGGCGTAAAAATGGAAACTGCTAGAATAGGCTCCTCGATACGGGCAATATCAGAACCATTGGGCATATCCCAAGGGTTTTCCAAATCCATCACTGACCCATCGCGCTTAATAATGCGATACCCGACGTTGGGTGTTGTTAAAATCAAATTCAAATCGTATTCACGCTCTAAACGCTCTTGCACAATTTCCATGTGAAGCAGACCTAAGAACCCACAACGAAACCCATGGCCAAAGGATTGTGACGTTTCGTGCTCGTAAATAAAACTTGGGTCTGATAAACGTAATTTATCAATAGCTTCTCGCAAAGCCGCATAATCACCGGCATTAACAGGATATACCCCACAAAAAACTAAAGGCTTTAATTGGCGATAACCTTCCAAAGGATGCGCTGTGGGATTTTTAACGTCGGTGATCGTATCCCCAACACGTATTTCTTTAGGGTCATGCAAATTACAGGTGATATACCCGACCTCACCTGCTGACATTCCCTTCACCTGTGTGATGGCTGGTGCAAAAACGCCAACTTCCTGAATATCAAATTCTTTATTCACATTCATAAAGCGCACACGCATGCCAGGCTTGACAGCTCCGTCGAGGATACGGATATAAACAATAATCCCTTTATAAATATCGTACTTCATATCAAATACCAGCGCTTTTAAAGGATTATCCGCCTTACCATCTGGTGCTGGAATAAAACTAATAATCTTTTCAATCAAGCCATCAATATTAATCCCCTGCTTGGCCGAGACCATTTGGATATCTTCTTCTTTAAATTTCAGGATCTCAACAAACTGGCGTTTGGCTTCATCAATGTCGGCATTGGCAATATCGATCTTATTAATCACCGGCAGGATTTCCAACATACTATCAATAGCTAAATAGTAATTGGCAATGGTTTGAGACTCAACACCTTGGGTGACGTCGATTAAAAGTAGCGCCCCTTCACAAGCACGCAAGGATTTCTCGACTTCATACGAAAAATCCACGTGGCCGGGTGTATCGATGAGATTAAGGATATAATCCTTGCCGTCTTTGGCTTTATAATTTAAACGAACAGCGGAAGCTTTAATGGTAATGCCACGCTCGCGCTCAAGGTCCATATCGTCGAGCATTTGATTGTGGAATTTGCGCTCATCAATGGCCCCGGCTTGCAACATCAGGCGGTCTGCCAATGTTGATTTACCGTGGTCAATGTGGGCAATAATGGAGAAATTACGAATATTGGATTGGGACATTATTTAATATGTTTCATGATGACATCAACGGTGCCATCGACAGATAAACCAGTAGAATCAATATACACGGCATCTTCAGCGCGGCGTAACGGCCCTGCTGCACGTGTTAAATCTTTTTGGTCACGGTCAGCCATATCCGCGCGCAATTGCGCTTCATCAACTGTTCGGCCTGCAGCTTTTAAATCCCTCATGCGCCGCTCGACGCGCTCATCAAACTTGGCATCCACATAAAATTTATAATCCGCATCAGGAAAAACAACCGTTCCTAAATCGCGGCCATCCCCGACGATGGAATGATGATGCCCAATCTGGCGTTGCCAACCAACCAAAATTTCACGCACCCTAGGAGCCCGTGCGGCATAAAATGTATTATTTGTTACCTCAACGCTACGGATCTGGTGCTCTACGTTTTCTCCGTCTAAGGTAACTTGCAAACTACCATCTTGCGTTTTAATAAAATCAATTTTTGTTTGTGCAGCAAGGGCGACTAACTGATCTTCATTCGCCAGATCAATGCCTTTTAACAATCCTTTAAAGGTAAGAGCCCGGTACATGGCCCCTGTATCCAGGTAGGAAATGCCCAACCGATCTGCTAACCCTTTGGCCACCGTACTTTTTCCTGCTCCAGCAGGACCGTCGAGAGTGATAATCAGATGTTTAACTCGCATGGGATTTATCCAGTTGGTCACGTTTAATTTTAGCTTGCTTAAAAACTTCCATCAATGCCTCACGGTCATTAGCGACGATATTCTTACGGATCTGGGCAATAACCTTGACTGTTTCATCCAAAGATTTAAGAACATTCTTATGATTGGATAAAGACACATCCACCCACAGCGTCGGGTCAGAGGCTGCGATTCTGGTGGTATCCTTAAAGCCCTGGGCCACATGTTCTAAGTAGGCCTCTGGCATGGCCTTAACCATACTAAAGGCGATTAAATGTGGCAAGTGGCTGGTAAATCCCAAAATTTCATCGTGCTGCAAAGGCGACATCAATTTGACCTGGGCCCCTAACATCGTCCAGAATTGCTTCATTTTATCGCGCGCCAAACGATTGGTCTTATCCGTCGGGGTCATGATAACCACTCCCCCTTCAAACAATTGGGCATTGGCAAACACAGGTCCACGTTTTTCAGAACCCACCAGCGGGTGAGAACCAACATACAAAATAGAGTGAGGCAGATTTTTTTCTGCCCGGTCGACAATGGCCGCCTTGGTGCTGCCTAAATCGGTAATCATGCATCCCCGGCGACATTCTTTAGCTAAGATATCAATATTGTCCAAGATGGTATTGACCGGGGTGGCTAATACAATCAAATCCGCGCCGATAATCCCCTTTTTTAAATCCATGGTGCTTTCATCGATGGCACCTAAATCAGCAGCTTCGCGCAAGGATGTTTCATGGCGACCAACACCAATAACTTCCTTGGCCAAGCCACGTTTTTTAATGGCAAGCCCTAACGAAGCCCCCATCATGCCAACACCGACGATTACAACCCGGCGAAACATTTGTTTTTGATTAAACATAATTTTCCTTATTTTTGTCACCCCCGAACGTTTTAATCGGGGGTCCAGCATTTTGGATTCCCGACAAAAGCATTCGGGAATGACGCGCTAATTATAAGCTGCGGTCGACTGCTTGCGCCACACGACGGCAGGACGTCATTAATTCTTCAAATTTATCCGGCATCAATGATTGGGCCCCGTCTGACAACGCTTCTTCAGGGTTGTCGTGGATTTCAATCATCAAGGCATCACATCCTGCAGCGATCCCTGCGCGAGCACCAGCTGCAACGTATTCCCAAGACCCTGTGCCGTGGCTTGGATCAACCACCACAGGCAGGTGACTTAACTTCTTGGCTACGGGAACAGCATTGATATCGAGGGTATTACGCGTGGCTGTTTCAAAGGTACGGATCCCACGCTCACACAACATCACATCAAAATTACCGTGCGCTAATAAATATTCCGCTGACATTAACCATTCCTTGATAAACGTCGCCATCCCACGTTTTAGCATAACAGGCTTCTTGCAACTTCCCACCTCTTTTAAAAGAGAGAAATTCTGGATATTGCGCGCGCCAATTTGTAAAATATCGACGTATTTGGCCACCAATTCCACCTGGCGGGTATCCATAACTTCGGAAATTGTGGGAATCCCCACTTCTTTTCCCACAGCTTGCAAAATCTTTAAACCTTCTTCTCCCAATCCTTGAAAATCATATGGGGATGTCCGTGGTTTAAAAGCCCCACCACGTAAAATATTAGCTCCTAATGCCTTGGCTTTCTTGGCAATAGCCAGCATGCCTTCATAACTTTCCACAGAACACGGGCCTGCCATCACAGCAATTTGCTTGCCACCGACGGTAACATTATAAGGCAATTTAATAACCGTGCCTTCTTTCTTAAATTCGCGGGACACTAATTTGTAGGGGGCCAAGACCTGCATGACTTGCTCAACGCCTGGAAATACTTCTAAAGGAATGGTGCGCAGCGCATCTTCCGGCCCAATAAAACCAATCACCGTGCGTTCCACCCCACGGGACACATTGGCTTTTAATCCCAATTTGACCGCGCGCTCGACGATGTGTTGGATTTGGTTTTCTGTTGCAGACTGCTGCATAATAACAATCATATACTAACCTTTCGTACGGATGATCTTAGTTAAAGCCTTAATAAAGAATTTATTTTCTTGGCCCGTGCCAATGGATACACGGATATAGCCTTTTAATCCCCAGGCTGCCATATCCCGGATGATAACCCCTTGTTTTAATAAGCCCTTGGCTACCGTGGTGCTATCCCCGTCGACCTTGACAAGCATAAAGTTGGTAAAACTATCTTCGACACGCAAGCCCATTCCCGTTAAGGAACGGTATAGAAATTGACGCTGGCGTTTAATATCTGCGGCGATGCGTCGATAATAGGGCTTATCTGCCAGCGCAGCCACAGCAGCATGTTGGGCCAGACTATTCACATTAAAAGGTTCACGCAGACGATTTAAAATATCAATAATTGTCGGGGAAGCCACCCCATAACCTACGCGTAAACCGGCAAGCCCATACATTTTTGAAAACGTACGGGTAACAATAAGATTGGGATATTTCTTAAGCAAGGCCATGCTGTTTGGATAATTGGCTGCATCCACATATTCGGCATATGCCTCGTCGAGGAATATAATCACATCGGACGAAATATCTTTAATAAAACTTTCCAAAGCTTTAGCATCCACATAGGTGCCTGCCGGATTATCGGGGTTGCCGATAAAGATCATCTTGGTTTTTTTCGTAATGCGGGCAGCCATGGCAGGTAAATCATAACGGAAATTCACTAGCGGCACGGAATGGATCTTAGCCCCTGCTAAACGAGAGGCGATTTCATAAATTAAAAACGAGGGTTGAGCAATGACGACCTCATCCCCTTCACCTACAAAAGCTTTCACAGCCAATACAATTACCTCATCGGAACCATTACCAAAAATCAATTGGTCGGCATTTACTTTTAGATGTTTGGCTAGAGCCTGACGTAAAACAAAACAGCCGCCGTCGGGATAACGATTAATATCCCTTGAGGCACTGGCGATAGCCTTAAGCACCTTTGGTGAGGCAGGGTACGGATTTTCATTGGAGGCTAATTTAATAACCTTTTTTAAACCAAATTCCCGTTTCACATCCTCAATAGGCTTGCCCGGAACATACGGTTTAATGTCAAAAATGTATTTATTTGCTACCTTCACTAAATTCTCCGTTAGATCCTTCGCCCTTTAGGCTCAGGATGACCCCTCCAGAAGGAAGTTCCCCGAGGGTTCAGTATCTATATAAAGGGGGTATTATAGAGGCCACGCGGGGTTGTGTCAATCCAACAGTGGGTAGGAACCAAGGATCTTAAGAAACTTACACATACCCTCTAATTGAGACAAAGCACGCGCCACAGGCTTATCATTTTGATGGCCTTCAATGTCCACAAAGAAATAATAATCCCAGGCTTTTTTCTTGGAAGGACGCGATTCAATTTTTGTCAGATTGATTTTATTTTTCATAAATGGCGTGAGCATGGCGTGCAAAGCCCCCACCTTGTCCTTGATGGAAAAAACAACCGATGTGCGATCCCGTCCTGTTGGGGTGACTTCATTATTCGAAATAACCAAGAAACGGGTGATATTGTGTGAACCGTCTTGGATATTGGTCTTTAAAATATTTAACCCATACAAACGCGCTGCCAATTCAGAGGCAATGCAGGCAGAATTCTTTGTTTTGGCAGCCAGTTGAGCCGCCCTGGTGGTTGAAACTGTTGAAATCAATTCGGCTTGCGGCATGTAGCGCAATAGCCATTGACGGCATTGGCCAAAAACTTGAGGATGCGAATAAATGGCTTTAATCGACGACAACTTGCCCTTGGCCATTAAATTATGGGATACATCCAGCATGACTTGCGCACAAATTTTCAAATCGGATTCGACTAAAATATCCATGGTGTGCGAAACAACCCCTTCAATGGAATTTTCGATGGGCACGACCCCATAATCGCAATCGCCACGTTCTACTTTTGCGAATACTTCGCCAACATTATCACAGGCCACATAACCAACACTGGAACCAAAACGTTTAAGAGCTGCTAGATGAGAATACGTCGCCTCTGGTCCCATATACCCGATGCGTAAGGGCTTTTCAAGTGCTAAAGCGGCAGACATGACTTCGCGGTAAATGGCTTCGAAAGCTTCTGGTTTCATGGGCCCTTTGCTTAACGCTTTAACCCGCTCTAAAACCTGCTTTTCGCGTTCAGGGGCATAGATCGATTTATTGGATTTGATTTTGGCCTGGCCGATGGCCAAGGTGATTTCCGCGCGGTTATTGAGTAAACGCACGATCTGGGCATCTAAGGCATCGATTTTTTGACGTAGGTGAGTTAAGTCCATAGAGAGTGAATTATACAATAAATTCAGTGGTTGTGTATCGATTATTTGTATTGCTTATGCCACCTCTAGATGCGCGCCATTTCCCACATTTTTGGGAAAAGAAATACGTACTTTGTGACCCAAAGATTGAGCTATGCGAGTAATCGTAGCTAAAGTCAGATTACGCCCTTCCCCTGTTTCAATCTGGGAAATAAACTGCTGGGTAACTCCTAATTTAGCTGCCAACTCTTTTTGATTAAGACGCTTTTCTTGACGCATTTCAGCTATCTTTTGAGCTAAAGCTACTTTTGCACACTCGATCTCGTAGAGTCGACGGAATTCTTTATTTTTAAGCTTCTCTTGAAGATGATCATCAAAACTCTTTAACTGAATTTTTGCCATAAGACCTCCGCATCTGCAGCCTTTCCGTACATTTAAAGTGTACAACATATAACTTGTTTTGTCAATTTTGCGTTAAACGCTTATTGGATATCGCAATTTGCGACATCCAATAAGAATTACCTACGCTAAAATATATATTAATTAGGGAATTGTCCTGCTTTCCACTGATAAGAGGATCAGTGGTTACTACGTCTTACGATGAAGAAACTTCGGTATTCATCAAACGTGATTGGCCACTAGGTTCTTGGCCTTCACTAACCGAAGATTCCCCTGCCACCGCTTCTACAACCTCTTGCTTGGTTGCAGCAGCTACTTCTTCCTGCGTCACCGAAGATATTTGAGCGGTATCAACGGTAATATTAGGCAAATCTTCAATCTTGGGTAAACCATCCAAGGAACTTAAGGCAAAATAATCTAAGAATTCCTTGGTTGTTCCATAAATAAAAGGACGGCCTGGCACTTCCTTACGACCCACGATTTTAATTAAACCTTTATTTAGCAAATGGGCAATAACCCCGTCAGAATTAACACCACGGATGGTTTCAACTTCAGCACGGCCCACCGGTTGCTTATAAGCAATAATCGCTAACGCTTCTAAGGCTGGCTTGGATAATTTTTCTTTGGTATGTGTTTTATAAAATTCACGGATATATCCTGCGGCATGGCTATTGGATAACATTTGATACCCACCGGCGATTTCAACTATCACCATCCCAGCATTGCGCTGGAAATAATCGTCCTGGATTTGCTTAAGGCAATGCTCGATTTCCGACGGCTTAAGCTCTGGAATCACATTTTTAAACTGGTCAACCATAATCGCCTTATCACTGACGAATAATAATGCTTCAATCGCACTTTTATACATTTGAATTTGTTCATCCATCAGGCAGTAATCCTTTGCTTGTATATTTCGTTTAACAATTCTTCACTGGTTTTAATTTCGGCATTGCCAGCTAATGCCTTAGTGATCATAGCCTCAGCTTCAGCCTTTTTATACTGCAATTGCATTAAAATGTTTAAAGCGTCTTGTTTAATTTCCGCGGCCTGCCCCGTCGCTGGCAAAACCTTATCCCGCATCAAATTAAACCGGCCCATTTTCCCACCGAGCTTAGCCACCACATCCTTGGCACGTTGCAATCCAATACCCGGAAGTGTCTTTAAGAAATCCATGTCGCTTCGGTCAATGGCATGGGCAATATCACCAATGGATTTATTGAGCGCCTTAACCGCGGCACGCGGGCCAATGCCAGAAACTTTAATAAACTCTAAAAAGAAATCACGCTCAAGTTCGTTTAAAAAACCAATTAAAATCGGCACCCCAGCTGATGGGGTCATCTGATAATAATGATACGTGATTAAACGAATTTCGCCATTGCTATCTTGATTTTCTGTGACGCGCTGCAAGACGGAGGTTGGCACTAAAACTTCATAAGATAAACCATTGGCCTCGACAATTAAGGCATTGTCCCCTGACCCAATAATTTTTCCACGAATGGCTGAGATCATAATAATTTGTACCGCATCATATGCGCGTGGCCTAATGCTAAAGCCAAAGCATCGCTAGCATCTAACGCCATGCCTGCCTCTGTTTTTATATTCAATAAGCGCTTCACAAATTCTTGCACCTGCCCTTTAGTGGCATTACCATTACCGACGAGCGCTTTGCGCACCCGCTTAACACTATGCTCAACTAATTCCATATTCTGATGCTGCGCACACAAACAAATAACCCCACGCACATGCCCTAAAATAACGGCGGTGGTGGGGTGTTTGTAATGCGCATATAATTTTTCTAAAACAAGTATTTGTGGATGGTACGTTGTTAAAACGGTTGTCAAATGCGTGTATATCTTGCCAATACGCGCTTCAAACTTATCGGTACGTTTGGGCTGAATAATTCCCGCCTCGACGATACGAACACTTCCTGCCGCCAGATCAACGACACCGTATCCGGTTGTTATAAGGCCAGGATCGATCCCAATAATGCGCATGTTTAAGCGAGTCGTTATTATTCTTCTTCAGCGATTTTAGCCATTTCTTCATCAGAAATGTCAAAGTTCGCATGAACATTTTGAATATCTTCGTGCTCTTCTAAAGCTTCCATCAAACCTAAAACATTTTTCACATCATTGCCTTCAACTTTAACTGTCGAACTTGGAATCATTGTGACTTCTGCAGATGACGTTTCAATTTTCTTGGCCGTTAACGCATTTTTAATCGCTTCAAAGGATGCTGGATCAGAAATAATATCAAATGTATCTCCGTCAGTTTTTACATCATCCGCGCCAGCTTCTAACGCCACTTCCATGACTAAATCTTCACTAGCCTTGGCTTTCTCGACGATAATATAACCTTTTTTGGTAAACAAAAATGCGGTCGAGCCAGCACCAGCTAAAGACCCGCCTTTTTTATTTAACAAATTGCGAACTTCTGCAGTGGTACGATTCTTATTATCGGTTAAACCTTCAATAAGCATCGCTACACCACCTGGTCCGTACGCATCGAATGTCACGTTTTCAAAAACGATCCCGGGAATTTCGCCGGTACCTTTTTTAATTGCGTTCTCGACGTTGTTTTGTGGCATGTTGTATTCACGGGCACGAGCAACCGCAGCACGTAAACGAAAATTCGTATCCATACTGCCGCCAGCTTCTTTGGCCGCTGCTGTAATTTCTTTACTTAACTTTGTAAACAAAGCACCGCGCTTGGCATCTTCCGCGCCTTTTTTATGTTTAATTTTTGCCCATTTTGAATGTCCTGACATTTGACTACCTCCTAAAGTACACCATTGTGTGTTTTCATAAAATGTTCAAAGCAGATCAGTAAGCCGAGTTATGTTCCTTTACCCATAGGGTAACGGTGATGGCCATTCGACTAACATTACACCTTACGGCGTAATATCTGGCAGCCTACCCGAAGATAATAGCGGACCGGACCGATCCATCTCTTCCTATTTGGCATTGCTCCGTGCAGAGATTGCTCGTTTCACTTCCATGCTACGCTCCAAAACTTTCGTTTGGGAGCTTCGCAGGGACATCGTCACTGTAGCTCTGATCCTCCCCTTAGCCGAAGCTAAGAGTGCCTCGCATTAACGAAGTGCACTATC
>CAZHGK010000012.1:28224-29670 GCA_964532095.1 uncultured Planctomycetales bacterium
TTTGGCATTGCTCCGTGCAGAGATTGCTCGTTTCACTCCCTACTTAAAGGGACTCGTCTCTGTAGCTCTCCCGCCACAAAACATGGCGGGTCCGATCCGCCACAAATTATGGCGGATGGCGGAAATCCTCCCCTTAGCCGAAGCTAAGAGTGCCTCGCATTAACGAAGTGCACTATCCTTTGGAGCTCGGACTTTCCTCCCCGTGGTTTGTAACCACCGGGCGACCATCTTGACCTGCTTTAATACCTTGACGGGACAACTGGTCCGCAGCGCTATTTTGTTCTCGAGGAATATAACGAACCTCAACGCTGTGGAACCCCTTAATCAAATCTAAAACTTCATCGACGAGCTTCTTTATATGCGGCTGTTTAACAGCATAGCGGCCATTGACCTGCTCGCAAAGCAATTGGCTGTCGGATTTTAACGAAACATCGATTGCCCCTAACACAACCGCTTCTTTTAACGCGGCAATCACCGCAGAATATTCCGCAATATTATTTGTAGCTTCACCAATAAACTGCGCAATCTCTTTGACAACCTTACCTTCGTGAAGAATCACAACCCCGATGCCTGCAGGTCCGGGATTCCCGGAACATGCCCCATCGGTGAAAATCTCAAGCTTCATAACTCATCCGCCAGATATAAAATCCGGGCACAGGCATCGCAACAAACTAATTCTTCACCTTTTTTGATATTATTGACCAGTTGCTCGGTCAAATGCATATAACATCCGCCACAGGAACGATCCGCAATAACAGCGACGATCCCCAAGCCTTCTTTATTATTTAAAATACGTTCATAACGGCTTAACACATCAGGACGAACATCAGGAGTTAAACGGTTACGTTGTGATTCCTTAACAGTTAACTGGTCCCGCCAAATAGCCATTTGATCTTCAATGCTTTTTTTATTCGACAAAAATTCTTTTTCGTATGTTGCAACGACCACACGCTCAGCATCAACAGCCCGACGGGCTGCTTCAATTTCATCGTATCCTAAAAGAATTTTCTCCTCAATAACACTCTTGTCAGCCTTGATATTTTCAATTTCTAATGTCTTAGCTTGATATTCTTTATTGGTCTTAAGCAAAGATAATTGCACATCGGATTTGCTAATCGCATCTTCTTTGGAACGAAGGTCATTTTCTAAATCTTTTTGAGTTACTTGAATAAGTTTTAAGGCGTCTTCTAATTGCTTTAATTTTGTTTTCTTACTTTCAAACGCGAGGCGGTAATTTTCAATTTCAGCGGGCTTGTCTCTTAAATCTGCCTTTAAACGAAAGGCATCAGCGTCGATGGCTTGGATTTCAATGAGCTTGCGTATTTGATCTTTGAGTGTGGTGGTCGCTGTCATTATTATTCCTTATAAATGGACTCGATAAAATGGACTCAGTAGGACTCGAACCTACGACCTTTCCCATGTGAAGGGAACGCTCTAACCAAACTG
>CAZHGK010000013.1:0-29159 GCA_964532095.1 uncultured Planctomycetales bacterium
GTGTTGTGGGGGATGGGGGGGTTGGCGAGGAAGGAATATGCCGGGGTGTTCAACTCAGAGTTATCAAATGAAGTAAATGCCAAAAAATTTAATGTCTATTAAAGGACGAAGCAATTATTCTGTAGCAGGCTTGAGGAAGAAACTGGTCTTGACGTCGCGGGCAGCTTTGACTTCATCCGGACGAGAAATAGGCATGGTCTTCGGCATAGCTGCAAATATACCTGGATTTGTTTTCGACAATTGATCAGCCGCAATCATATGATCAATAAACCCATCCATGGTCGGCTTGGATTCTGTTTCCGTGGGCTCAATCATAATCGCCTCACTCACACTGATCGGGAAATACACCGTCGGTGGATGAATGCTTTGATCAATTAAATATTTGGCAATATCCATGGCATGCACGCCACGTTCCGCCTGATTGGATGCGCTAAAAACACTTTCATGCATGCACAGACGATCAAAACACAATTTATAATATGGTTTTAAACGCGCCATGATGTAATTGGCATTTAACACCGCATGATTGGTGGTATCAATCAAGCCTTGCTTGCCGAGCATCAAAATATAGGCATACGCCCGTACCAACAATCCAAAATTCCCATAAAAAGAAGAAATATACCCAATCGAATCCGGATAATTGTAATTCAATTTAAATTGCCCGTCGCTATCTTTAATGACACGAGAAATTGGTAGAAACTTAGCTAATTTTTCACTGACCCCGACAGGGCCAGCACCAGGGCCACCACCACCGTGAGGCGTGGTAAATGTTTTATGCGTGTTAATATGCATGACGTCAAAGCCCACATCCCCTGGGCGGCATTTGCCTAACACCGCATTTAAATTGGCCCCATCGTAATACATAATCCCGTCGACGGAATGCACCAATTTAGAAATCTCCATGATATTGCGTTCAAACACGCCATAAGTACTGGGCACGGTCATCATCAGGCCTGCCACATCATCATTAATGACCTTTTTTAATTCTTCAATATCCATCCCGCCATCTTTATTCGACGGCACTGCAATGGTTTCATAACCGGCAACAGCGGCGGAGGCAGGATTTGTGCCGTGTGCAGAATCAGGAATGATGACGTATTTCTTATGGGTATTGCCTTTGGCCTTATGATAAGCCGCCATGAGCATAATCCCTGTTAATTCCCCATGCGCACCCGCTAAAGGTTGCGATGTGAAATGCGAAAAGCCTGTCATCTCGCCCATTAAACGGTCTAATTCATATAAAACTTCCAAAGCGCCTTGCGTTAAAGCATGGCCCCCTTTAAGTTGTGCTAATAATGGATGCAAATCTGTAAATCCCGGCAAACGCGCTAACGCTTCGGTAAATTTGGGATTGTATTTCATCGTGCACGAACCCAAAGGATAAAAATGGGTATCGATAGAGAAATTTTTTTGTGAGAGATGCGTATAGTGACGCACCACATCCAGCTCAGAGACTTCTGCCAAAGGCGCATCTTCCCGGCGACGGTATTTATCCGCGATGCTTGAAGTGACAGGAACGTCCTTTTTAGGGAATTGAAATCCCCGACGACCCTTAACTGATTTTTCGAATATCAATTCCATATTTAACTTAATACTTCTGCTAATGCTTTCGCGTAATTATCGATTTCTTCTTTGGTTCTTTTTTCAGTCACAGCAACTAATAAATATTTCTCCATGCCTTCGTAATAACGGCCTAAGGGAAATCCGGCAGCAAAGCCCTTGGGGATCATGGCGCCTACCACATCGCTCGCATCACGAGGCAAGACAATGGTAAATTCATTAAATGTCGGCGAGGAACGCTTAACCTCTACCCCTTTGATCTTTGCTAATACCGACTTGGCATATTCAGCCTTATCTAAATTCAATTGCGCCATTTCTTTAAAGCCACTTTTCCCGACGACCGACATAAATACCGCGGCTTGCAAGGCACACAAGGACACATTGGTACAAATATTAGATGTGGCTTTTTCTCGACGGATATGTTGCTCACGGGCTTGCAAGGTATTGACAAAACAACGACGTCCTTGGGAATCTACCGTCTCACCTACAATACGGCCAGGCATTTTACGGACAAATTTTTTGCGTGCAGCCATAAACCCTAGATAAGGACCACCAAAATTTAACGGCAAGCCTAACGATTGACCTTCCCCTGTCACAATATCTGCACCCATATCTGCCGGTGTTTTAAGCAACCCTAAAGATACCGGATAAACGCTCATGATTACCATGGCACCGACGGCATGCGCCATTTCGGCAATATCGCTTAAATCATCAATCGCACCAAAAAAATTAGGATTTTGCACAATCACTGCGGCAGTGTTCTTGTCTAAAAGCTTTTTAATCGCCTCACGGCTACTTTGACCATGCACCACTGGTGTTTCTTCAAATTGATAATTTAAATGGTGCGTATAGGTGCGTAAAATCTTGCGGTAAATCGGGCTAACTCCACCATCCATGATGATTTTATTGCGGCCGCTAATGCGAATGGCCATCATCATCGCCTCATACATCGCCGTTCCACCGTCGTACAAAGAAGCATTGGACACCTCCATGCCTGTTAAGGCACAGATGCCACTTTGATATTCAAATAAAGCCTGCAATGTTCCTTGCGCGCATTCTGGTTGATACGGAGTGTACGCGGTATAAAATTCTCCTCGAGAAATTAATGTGGGCACTGCGGTGGGAATATAATGATCATAAAAACCACCGCCGATAAATGGCACTAAATGCACATTATTCTTCAAAGACAAGGCGCTAACCTTGCGCATGACTTCATATTCAGATAAACCCTCAGGTAAATTGAATGATTTCGGACGGTGTTCAGGCTTGATATCAGCAAATAAATCATCGATGGTTTTGACACCAATGACTTTAAGCATCGCCTCAACTTCATCAGGAGTGTTGGTAATATAAGGATTCATCTTGAGGGGTTAAGCATCCAATGATTCTAAATAATTGCGGTATTCCTCAGAACTCATGAGATTGGTTGTTTCATCCATATCACGGATATCAATTTTCGCAATCCAGCCCTTGCCGTAACAGTCTTTATTGATCAACCCTGGATTATCTTCCAAATCACGATTGATGTCGGCCACACGACCACCCATCGGAGAAAAAATATCGCTGGCAGCTTTGACTGACTCGACGGAAATGCATTGCTCAAATTGTTCAACTTCCTGATCTTCCTGGGGCAATTCCACATAGGTCACATCGCCTAATGCGTTTTGCGCATAATCGGTAATGCCGATCGTGCCAATGTTTTCTTCAATATTGACCCACTCATGTTCCTTGGTATACAAAAAATGCTCGATAATTTCCATCCCGGCGCTCATAAAAACCTTCCTTGTTAATGGTATTAATTCTTAATTGTGCCTTCTTTATAAAACGGACGCCCGACAATTGTTGCCGGTGTTTGGCTGCGCCCATCAGAAAATGAAATTGTTGTTCCTTTAGTTAAAAACGCGGGGTTTATAAAACCAATCCCAATCCCCACGCCTAATCCTGGCGAAAACGTCCCGCTGGTGGTCACTCCGATTTTTGTGCCATCGCTATTGAAAAGTTCATTCCCTGCTCGAGGAGAACGACGTGACGCAGAAACAAAATAACCAACCTTGGAGTACCCGCCCTGTTCTTTAATCTTTAAAAGAGCATCGCGGCCAATGAATGCTTTATTCCAATCTAAAAATTTATCCAAACCGGCCTGCAGAGGGGTAATCGCATCATCTAATTCGTGGCCATAAAGGCTGTAACACATCTCAACACGCAAGACATCACGTACTCCTAACCCTGTTGGTTTGACTTTATCATCTTTTAAAATCGTTTTCCACAATTGTTTTGCTTTTTCCCAAGGATAATAAATTTCAAAGCCTAATTCACCGGTGTAACCGGTACGGCTGACGATGCACCGTTCCCCTAATACAGTGTATTCCTTAAAAGTGTAATATTCTAATTCCTGAATGCCAGGGACTAATGGTGCCAACACATCCCTTGAATGCGGGCCTTGCACATCTAATTTAGCAGTTTGGAAAGAAACATCGGTAAATGCACTTGCTGCTTTTAAATGCGCCCGAAAATGGGCTGCATCTTTGGCAATATTAGCCGCATTGACAACAATCATCCAAGACTCTTGCCCCCGTCGGTAAACAATTAAATCATCAATCACTCCGCCCTGAGGATGACAGATCGCCCCATACCGGCAACTGCCAATTGGCATGTCTACAATCGGTTGGGTGACGATGCGATCAAGGCCTAAGGTTACAGCATCGCCTTCAATAAGAAATTCCCCCATATGGGAACAATCAAAGATCGAGCAGCCTCGACGATTGTATTCCCATTCCTGCAAAATACTTTCATACTGCAACGGCATGTTCCATCCACCAAAAGGGACCATTTTAGCCCCTAAGGCCACATGCTCTTCAAATAAAGGTGTTGAATAGATTGTTTCAGTTGGAGTATCCATAATTATTCGCTTAAACTTTTTTGAAATTCATAGGTAACAAAAAAACTGCCGTCACTGACCCGTTTGACTTCTTTCTCAAAAGCAGCATTGCCACTAGAATCAATTAAAATAAACATCCCCCGGGCCTTGGCTATGGCATGGTCCGGCATATTTTTGAGCGTCGCCAAGGTATAATTTTCAGAAATCTTAGGGATAACCATTTCCCAACGGCCAAAGGTGTAATTGATGCTATTTAATTCATTAATCAAGCTACGCATGGCCACACTTGGGCCCAACCCGCTTTGCAAGAAATTATTAGTGACCTTGGCAACCTTCCCTTCATAAGGGGTAAACCAAACTAACGCATCATATTTTTTTTGATAAAATATGGCAATCTCTTTTTCAATGTTTTCCCCGACGATCACCACCCTGCGCTTGTCTTCAAAACCTAACGAGCCAGTTGTCGCTGGGGGTTGCGCGCAACCACTAAGAATACTTAACCCAATAAAGAATTTAAAAAAAAGTTGGCGGTTCATGAGGGATCACCGTAGAATACAGTTATGAAATTCAATGACTTTATGAATAACGTTCGCCAGTGGGACAACCGTATGGCCCAGTGGATTATTCGGCACTTCTACATCTTGTTCTTTGAAGTCATCCTAGCCGGTATTTTCATCGCCACCTTTGTCAACGCCTTAAAAATCATCGACATTGGCTTTGATATTCAAAAACCCCAAATCATCGAGCGCTTGTTGATGGCCCAAAACATCAACACCTTGCTAATTACGGTCCTTCTCTTATTTAATTCCTTCTGGCTGCTCTATATTTTTAGCAGCATCTTAAAGCTTCGCGGCATACTTAAGAATATTGATTATAATCTAGGCCGCCGCCGCAGCGACAAAAACCATCAAGACGACTAAGTGGTGAGCGTAGTCGAACCATTAGAAATATTCTTGCGCCATCTCGCGCAATCTCTGCCACAAAGATAACTTGACCTTATTGGCTTGCGCCATCACTTGTTTTTCTTTCGTACGCCAATATCCAGATTGCGCTAAACCAATAGCTGAAGCAAACAGCGCCGCATTATTTAAACCTTTCGTCGCCACACCCATACGTACCGTCAAATTCGTACGGCTTTCAATCCGTTCCATCAAGCCAGGTAACAATGCCCCGCCACCAATCATCACAATGCCCGACGATAATTGATGATAATACGGCGAACCTTTAATCACCGTTTCAATATGGGTCAACAAATTTTCAATTTCCCAATTAACAGCCTCACACACAGATTCGCGCGATACCGGCATATAGCCTTTTTCCCGTTTTACTAAAATTTCTCCAGCCACGACCACCGTCGGTTGCGCCACCGCATGCGAACGTTTGATATCTTCAGCTAAACTCACCGTCAAGCCTAGTCGTTCGGCCAAGGTTTGGGTCACATACTGTCCACCCCAGGGAATTAATTGCACATCCACTAAACGACTGTCTTTAAAAATCAGGATATTCGTCATGTTCGAACCAATATCCATGAGCGCTACTCCACCAGCGCGTTCGGTTTTATCTAAGACCGCTTCCGCTGCTGAGAGCGCACTAAAGAAAATACCGCCGACTTCAAAACCTGATTGATGCACAGCCTTCGCCAAATTACGCAAACGCGAAGCATTGGCAACTAACAATAATAATTGCGCTTCAAGTTTCCTTCCCATTAAACCTACGGGGTTTAATGCGGTATTGGTTTGGTCAACTCTAAAAAATTGAGGCACATCATGTACGGATTCTTCCTCGAGGCCGATGCCTAAAAGCCGGGCCTGATGAATAATTTTATTCACATCAGCTTGGATGATCACACGGGTCCCACTGTCCACCAAAGGCATAACTGCCGAGGATAACCGCTGGGATAACCCTTCTCCGCCAATCCCTAAATAAATCCGGTCAATTTTGACCATGGTCTTTTGATTTAAGGCATTGACGATCTGGGCAATGCTTTGGGCTAATTCCCCTAAATCACTGACAGCTCCATCACGCAAACCTGTTGATGAGACCTCGGTAACACTTAATAATTCTAAATTCTGATCATCAACTACCCTGACTAAGGCACCTTTGATCGTCTGCAAGCCTAAATCCAAGCCGCAGTAATATTTTGGTTTGACCACCCGCCCCACGATCGATGTGATTTTCATTAAATTTTTTCCTCCGGCATTTGGGCAATCACCGGTTCTTTAAAACGCCCGTCGATATACTTGATTTTTTTAAGAGAAAGCTTGGTATTCTTTAACATCATGGCAATCGATTCCACCTGATGCTGGACATCATCACTATCCATAAGAAGATCAAAACCCTGTTGGGTGACTAAGATAATTCTCGACGGATGATCTGCTTGGATCTGCATAATAACCAAACCAGACAACACCGCATTGGCCTTTAAAGCATTATAAATGGCCACAACCGTTTCCACGGGCTTTGATTTTAACGGCACCCCTGGAACAACCTTGCGCATATCTAAAATCACACCACGCACAATCGGCAAGGCAGCTGGCTTGGGGGTAATATATAGCCCGACACCTTCGCGGTCAACAGCTAAATATCCACTTTTAACCGCCACTTGAAGAATGATATCCCTCTTTTGGGCCAAAACCTTGATCTTGTCGGGCAAAACACGCATCACCCGCAGCTGGGCAATCTGTGGGTAGCGTTGTTGGATCTGATTTTGAAGTTTATGGATATCGACGCTAAAAATATTGCGGCCAATTAACAAACGCAACAATGGAAGATCAATGAATTGGATGGACGATTCCACCAGCACATCTTTAATCTTAAATACCGGCGATGATGTTAAAAAATCTTTGGTACGGGAATACGCAACCACCAGGCTCCAGGCCAGAAATAAAAATATAATGACCCTAAGCACGACAATAAACGATACCTTGATATCACTTTTTTTGTTCATAAGCCAATCGTATCAGGTGCACACAGACATCTGTAAAACTATACCCCGCCACGCGGGCAGCCTTTGGGAATAAACTTGTTTCGGTAAAACCAGGAATGGTATTCACCTCTAAAATATAGGGATTTAACTGTTCATCTAAGCGTACATCCACCCGGCTAAACACCTCACAACCTAAAACCTGACAGGCCTTAAGTGAAATATCCTGTACTTTTTTTGTAACAGCCTCGGGCAATTGCGCAGGCGCCTCATATTCGGTCTGGCCCTTGGTGTATTTAGCGTTAAAATCAAAAAATTTGGACTTGGGTACAATTTCAACTAAAGGCAAGGGCTGACCATTAAAAATGCCAGCGGTCACTTCCCTTCCTTTAATAAATTGTTCTACGATGACATATGGTCCATATGCTAATGCATCTTTAAACAAGGCCTGCCATTGCGACGGATGACGCACTAAAAATACCCCAATGCTTGAACCTTCACACCCTGCTTTAAGAACAAATGGCAATTTTTTCAAAACGGCAAATGCTTGTTTAAAATCAATCATCCGTCCATCGCTGATACAGACGTTTGGCGGCACAGGTAGCCCGGCATTCTTAAGCAAGGTTTGGGTGGTTACCTTATTAAACGCACGTTGGCTGGCCAATACACCAGGGCCTGTATAACGAATGCCTAAACTTTCCAAGATCGACTGGATCACTCCATCTTCGCCTAAACGGCCATGCAAGGCAATAAAAGCCACATCAATGCCTGACTTTTGGAGCTGTTGGGTAATATCACGATGATCGTCGCTGGTAATATCTATGCGTTCAACCTGGTACCCGGCATTCGTTAACGCCTCTGCCACCCCATGGCCAGACTTTAATGATATTTCCCGCTCCGAGGAATACCCGCCCATTAAAACACCAATTTTACCTATCGAAATAGCGCTTGTCATAGGCTTAAGGTGTTACCCCAACATTGGTGCGCTGATGCAATTGCTCAACTAAAGAATCTGATAACTGGTAAATATCCCCAGCTCCCAAGAAAAGCATCAAATCCCCACGGTGCAGTTGCGGCAGCAGATGCGGGACAATTTCTTCTTTCTTACAATACTTCACACGAGAACCCATCGCTTGCGCCAATTTCTCAACAATCACATTGGTGCCAACGCCTTCGCTAATTTTTTCACTGGCAGCATAAATATCCGTAATGACAAGTTCATCTGCTAAGGACAAACTCTGCACAAATTCATCTAATAAGAATTTTGTCCTGGAATAGCGGTGCGGCTGGAAGGCAACCAATAAACGTTTGGGAGAGAAACTGCGCGCAGCATTGATTGTTGCGGTGATTTCCGTCGGGTGATGACCATAATCATCCACCACCATAATGCCATCCACTTCCCCTTTTAATTGGAAGCGGCGCCTGACTCCGGTAAAATCGACTAAGGTCTTTCGGATCACATCTTCGGAAATTCCTAACTGCTTTCCAACAGCAATGCACGCTAAGGCATTGAGCACATTATGCGCTCCAGCAACAGACAAATTAAAACTCCCCAATGTCTCTTTTCCCATCCTGGCGGTAAAGGTGGTGCGATAACCTGCGCATTTAATATCTTCCGCCCAAAAATCGCAATCATTCGTCAAGCCATAAAAAACAGCCTTGACCCCGGAACTTACCACTAATTTTTTTAAGCGCTCATCACCGGCAAAAGCAATCACACATCCGCCTGGACGGGTGCAACGGATAAACTTCCCCCAACTGTCCATAATCCCATCCCAATTCTTATAAAAATCCACATGCTCAAAATCAATATTGGTAATGACAGAAATATGCGGTTGGAAATATAAAAACGTTCCGTCGCTCTCATCAGCTTCGGCAACAAAATATTTTCCTTCACCCAGGCTGGCATTATAAGAACCATTGTTAATAATTCCACCGACGGCAGTTGTAGGCTTTATGCCGGCATTGATCAATAAACAGGAAATCATGGAGGTGGTCGTGGTTTTGCCATGCGCCCCGGCAATGGTAATGCCCTTTTCTTCGTTGACTAACTGGGCCAATAATTGCGCCCGTTTAAGCAACGGGATTTTGCGGCTGCCTGTTTCAATCATTTCTGGATTGGTCATCCGAATCGCCGAAGAATACACCACATAATCCGGAGTTTTCACATTACTGGCATGATGGCCAATGGTGATCTTGGCCCCTGCCCGTCGCAGCTGGCTGGTTAATTCATTGTCTTTTAAATCTGAACCACTGACAGAGTGTCCTTTGGCTAACAACAATGATGCCAAGGTCCCCATCCCGATACCGCCAATCCCTATAAAATGATAATGCATGCTACCCCTCTTTTAACTCTGTTGGTCGTCTAAATATTGTTGCCATTGTTTATTTAAATCGTCGGTATTCTTGACTCTCGTATACACATCTTCCAACGCCGGCCCAAAACGCATACCGTCTTTTAAACGATTTAATAAGCGGTAAAAATTACTTTCTCCCAATTCTGTAATCATAAAATACACGGCACTGGCTGCCTCCGAATAGAATAATTCAACAGCTGCCGCGTCAGTCGTGCTATATAATCGCATATCTGATAAATCTGTTAAAGGAATAAATTGTCCTTTTTCCTTCGCCCCGATCACCTCTTTATTTACACCCCAACGCTTGGCTTTTTCCTGATACATCGCCACCCCTTCTTCAAACCACAAAGGGATGATCGGCTTAAGGCCTATGTATTCCCTGAAAATAATGTGTGCCAATTCATGGGGCAAGATGGAATCAAAAAAACCTGATGCTGACGGAAATGTTTCAATGGTTTTAGAAGAAACCAAAGCTCCTCCATGCGACCACTGGGCCTGGCGAGCATTTTTCTGGTAATCTTCCTGATCACGATAAATATATATTTTGGCACGATTCTCCCAGCGCCAACTTTGATAGCGCGTGATGCCAAAATTATCTGTAATGATTTGGAATTCTTCTTCGGCAGAATTTAAAACCTGTTGCACAAAATCTTCCGGCACATCACGGTAATAAATAAGAAAATGATCCCCATTGACCTGTTGCCATTTATCATTATTCTCGGCAGAAGCAGGACCATTAAACAAAAATAAAAAAGCCATCACTGCAATTAATTTGTTCATATGTTTAAAACAGCCTGCATCAATAATTCGACGGGTTGTTGGGGAAAATACCGACGGATATTTTCTTGCTGTGGCAAAGGGCCATCTAACACTTGTTCAATTAAATCTGCCAACCCCTGGGAGGTGGCCTTAGCCTGTGGCAAAACATGCGCCCCTGCTGCCTCTTTTAACACATTGGCATTATACGCTTGATGCCCACCAGCATACGGATAAGGAATTAATATCGCTTTTTTCTGAAAATGCGCCAACTCACAAACTGTAGCAGCACCTGACCGGGCAACGACGACGTCACAAGCTGCATAGGCGGATTCAATCGGAGAAATAAACGACACTGCTTTGGCGGGTAAATGACGGTCATAATACCACTGCATGAACTGGGCTGATTGGGTGTTGCCTGCCATATGAACAAATTGCACCTGACGCTTGGCTGCTAATAATTCCACAGCATTGATAACAATTGCATTTAATGCCTGGCTTCCTTGGCTGCCGCCGGTGATTAAAACAACCGGCAATTGGTCATTAAGCCCCATGCTCATCAACCATTCTTGGCGTGATACGGTCGGGCTTGATGTATTCGACGGGCAACCTGTCCAAACCGTCTTTCCCGACGGAAAATAAGAGCTGCTTTTCTCGAAAGTAATTGCTACGCGACGGACTACCTTGCCTAACAAACGATTGGCCTTGCCTGGCACAACATTCTGCTCATGGATCATGGTGGGAATTCCTCGTCGATGAGCAGCCCAAACAACAGCAAAAGACCCATACCCCCCAAAACCTATGACCACATCCGGCTTAAATTTTTTTAATACCCCTTTTGCCTGGTTGACCGCGCCTAACATCGTGCAGACAAAATTAAATATGCCATTCGGTGTTCTTTTATTTAAACCTGTGGCATTAATTACTGTAAAGATAAATCCTTCTTTAGATAATTGCTCTTCAACTTTTTGTATGGCACCCGCCACCATGACCTCATGGCCCTGGGCTTTTAAAGCACGAGCCAAAGCCAAGGCAGGATAGATATGCCCGCCAGTACCACCTGTTGCCACGACAATTCGTTTCATTTAACCGTCCGCAGATTTAGCAATATTAAGAATAAAACCAATGGCCATCATGTGAAAGATTAATGCGGAACCACCGTAACTAATAAACGGCAAGGGCAACCCTTTCGTTGGGAAAGCGCCAATGGAAACCCCCACATTAACCATCGCCTGCAAGCCTAGCATCAAAATAATACCAAAACCTAAATAATATCCGAACGCATTACTGGTTTGACGGATGATGCGCGTGCCCAACCAAATAAACGTACCAAATAAAACAATGATGGCAGCTGCCCCACAAAGCCCTAACTCTTCCCCAATAATGGATAAAATAAAATCCGTGTGCGCGGCGGGCAGATAAAATAATTTCTGTTGGCTATGACCTAGACCAACTCCAAAAAAACCACCGGACCCCAAGGCGATTTGCGATTGTGTTAATTGAAAACCGATACCCTGGCTATCTTGCCATGGGTTAATAAAGGCAGCAATACGTGCCATGCGGTACGGTTCTTTAACGACTAAATAGATCACGACTGGAATTGCCGCTAAAACAATCATCCCCAAATGTCTTAATCGGGCGCCACCCACAAATAACATGGAAATCACAACAAAGGCTGTTTCAACTGTTGTTCCCAAATCCGGTTGTTTCACTGTCAATGCACAGATAATACCCATAACCATGATGGGTGGCACAAAGCCTTTCCAGAAATCACGGATTCCTTCACCTTTGCGGGACAAAAAATCTGCGGTATACATGATGATGGCTAATTTCGCCATTTCTGATGGTTGGAAATTAAATATGCCCAACTTAAACCAGCGACGGGCCCCATAACTTTCCTTACCGATGTGGGGAATTAAAACAAGGATGAGCATGAACACGCACACCATGACCCAAATGCGCGCATAGGGTTGCCATTGACGGTAATCATATGCCATAGCAACTGTGGCAGCGCCTAAGCCCAGCACTAGAAATATTAAGTGCCGCTTAAGGAAATACATGCTGTCTTTATAGTTTTCCATGGCATTGATGCAGCTGGCGCTAAATATCATGACGATACCGATGCAAATAAGCGCAGTGACGACCAATGTTAAACATACCCGCGTATCACGCATGTTCATACTATCTGTTCTCTCCGCATTTGATGGGGTGGGTCAAGATTCTCTCAGGCCTCACACCCCCCATCCCCCACTACACATGCACGTCGCTTGTTTGGCGGGATGGTTGTTGCTTAATAGCTGTATGTCGGATTAGGGGTGGCATGTGGTGGGGGTAGTTCGGCCTTCAAGAACTTGCCCCAAACCCCATCTCCTACAGTAGCTGATTCACAATTTCTTTGTATACCTTACCCCGATGCTCGTAATCCGTAAACATATCGAAACTTGCACACATGGGTGATAGCAAGACCGCATCACCAGGACGAGCAACACGTTGTGCTGCTTGGATTGCTAATTGAAAATCTGTAAATTCATCGACGGGAATCAAATCACCAAACACCTCTTTCATAATCCCCCGCGCCTCACCAATCGCCATCATATGATGCACCTTTGATTTCACTAAATCCCGCAGCACAGAAAAATCAATATGCTTATCACGACCACCACAGATCATCACCACCGGCTTAATCGATTGCGTCAATGCCCACCGCCCTGCTTCTGCAGTTGTCGACTTGGAATCATTAATATAATCCACACCACCCAACTGGCGCACAAATTCCAAACGATGCTCAACCCCTCGAAATTCCTTAAATACCTGACGACAAATTTCTTCATCCACCCCTAAGGCCAGGACCGCTTTCATCGCTGCTAAATAATTAGGATTACGGATATCTGCAGGATCGTCCGGCGTATTAAAAAACACAACCCGTGTCCGTAAATTCTGAGCAAATGCCTTTAACCGTGCATCAGCCGCATTTAAAACAGCCACATCTGTCTCGTCCTGATTGGCAACAATGCGCGCCTTAGCATTAAAATACTCGTCGAGATCTTTATGCCGGTCCAGATGGTTCTGGCTAAAATTCAACCACACCGCCACCTTTGGCTTAAAACTCACGGTGGATTCCAATTGAAAAGAACTGATTTCCAGGACAACAATATCTTCTGCCTTTAATTTTAATACATACCCAGATAAGGCTGATCCGATATTGCCACATAAACATACCGAGCGACCTGCTTTTTTTAGAATCTCGGCAATCAGAGTCGACGTTGTTGTTTTGCCGTTGCTGCCTGTCACCGCCACAATCGGACACGGGCATAGGCGATAGGCAAACTCCACCTCCCCAATCACTTCAATGCCACGGGCCTTGGCTGCGGCAATAGCCGTAATATCTTGCCGCACCCCAGGACTTAAAACAATCACATCACTATCTTCTATAAATGCTGGCGTGTGCCCACCAAATTCAAGAGCAATACCTTCCTTGACCAACGACTGGTATTGCGCATCTTCCATCGACGTGCGCGGCTTAAATTCGGAAATCTTAACCTTTGATCCCAATTGTTTTGCTGTATGCACTGCAGCAATGCCACTACGCGCAGCTCCGATGATCGTAATTCTTTGATTGGTCAAATCCTTCATACCTTACCGGATCTTTAAGGTGGTCAATGTCAACATAGCCAAAATAATGGCTAGAATCCAAAACCGTACAATAATTTTATTTTCGTTCCAGCCGGATAACTGCAAATGGTGGTGAAATGGCGACATTTTAAAAATACGTTTACCCGTCGTCTTAAAAGACAAAACTTGCAAAATAACGGAACCTGCCTCAATCACAAACACCCCGCCTAAAACCACCAGCCATAGTTCTTTCTTAATTAAAATCGCAATCATTCCCAGACATCCGCCTAATGGCAAAGAACCTACATCCCCCATAAATACCGTCGCTGGATAACAGTTAAACCATAAAAACCCAAGACAGGCCCCAACCATGGCTGCACAAAAAACAGTCAGCTCTCCAGAACCTGGCACATGCGGAATAAAAAGATACTCGCTCATTTGCACGTTGCCGGTAATATAACTAAGCGCCCCTAATGTAAAGGCCACCATCAGCGTTGAACCAATGGCTAACCCATCTAAGCCATCGGTTAAATTAACAGCATTGGATGAACCCACCACCACAATCACCACCCAAAACACAAAAAATGGCCCAAGATTCACAATCAGGTTCTTAAAAAATGGGACATCCAAATTCGTGGTGATGGATGGGTGCAAATAAACAAATACTCCGACGATAAAGGCCAAGGCCACCTGCCACAAGGATTTAGTCCGGGCACGAATCCCCCGGTGCTTGCCAATGCCCTTTAATTTAATGTAATCATCCAAACCACCAACAATAGCCAAGGACAGGCACAACAAAAAGGTCATGACGATTAAGGAATTATTCCAATTCCCCCACAGGATTACCGATAATAAAATGCTGCCAATGATGAAAATACCGCCCATAGTGGGTGTGCCTTCTTTTTTCTCCTGAAATTTATCTAACCCTGGCGCATCTTCGCGTTTGGCAATTTCCTGGATGCGTTTCTTTTTAGATAAATTAATAAAGATTGGCCCCAAAATCATGCACAAAAGAAAAGCCGTGACCGCAGCCATCCCTGCACGAAAAGTGATATAACGGAAAATATTAAAATAGGAAATGTTCCCCATGAATTCTGATAAGAAATAAAACATAGATTATCCTTTAATAAATGATGTGTCTGGGGAAGCCAAAAGAAACTCGACAACCTGTTCCATTCTCATGCGGCGCGAACCTTTAACCAATACCGCATCACCGTTTTTGAAAACTTGTACCAAATATTTTTGTGCAGCCTCAACATCCCGACAAGCAAATACCTGTAAACGCTTATTACACCGGCGGGCTTCATCCGCAATAAAATTTGCTAGTTCTCCGACGGTAATTAAAACATTCACCGATGATGATGCTACCTCTTTTCCCACAGCCTGATGCAAGGCTTTTGCCTTACTTCCTAATTCCAGCATATCTGCAGCAATAAAAATCTTTTTTCCCTTAACGCTTAACGCATCCAAGGTCTGCAAGGCACTGTGCATAGACAAAGGGTTGGCATTATACGCATCATTGATCATCCAACCACTACCTAAACGCACGATTTGACCGCGACCTGGCGGGAACTCAAAACTTTTTAACGCTTTAACAATATCTTTAACAGGGACATTAAACATCCACCCGCAGGCATAAGCTGCCAGAGCATTATAGACATTATTAATCCCGCATGAGTTCAATTCAATAATTTTTCCGTCAATGATTAATCTTAAGAAACGCCCCTTATGTACGGCAATATTCTTTGCCTTCAGTTGGGCATTGGCCTTAATGCCGTAGGTTAAGATGCTAAACTTCTTGCCTTCCACACGGGTCTGCTTACTTAGCAGCCCATCGTCGGCATTTACAATAATACGCCCGCCTTGCGGCATATAGGATGCCAGGGCCCACTTTTCCTTTAATACTCCCGTCGTTGTTTTTAATCGCTCCAAATGAGATTCGCCGATATTAATAAACACCGCCACATCAGGTCGGGACACTTCCGCCAGCCACGGGATATCACCAGGTTGATTCGTGCCGCATTCTAAAACCACCATTTGATGACTAGGTTGTAGTTTCAATAATGTCAGTGGGACGCCAATATGGTTGTTTTGAGTACCGACATTCTTAAGCACATTATATTTTGCGCTTAAAACTGCTGCGATCATTTCTTTCGTCGTGGTTTTTCCTGCACTGCCTGTTATGGCGATAACAGGCACTTTAAAACGCAGACGATGAAAAAGGGCCAGGTGGCCTAAGGCCCTGGTTGTATCCTTGACTAAGATAACACTCACCCTTTGGTCTTTAACAACGATGCGCTGATGTACGATGATGACGCTGATTCCTTTGTCTGCTACATCTTTAACAAAGTCATGACCGTCGAAGATATCGCCTTTAACCGCGATAAATAATTCGCCCTTTTTCACCTGACGGGAATCAATGCTGACAGATTGCGCCCGACCCTTGCTTGGGCCTTGCAATAATTTGCCATTTGTTGCTTCTATAATTTCATTAATAGTAAACATAATTCCTTTTAGAGGGATGGGGGGTGTGAGGCCTGAAAGAATCTTGACCACCCCATCCAAATTAAAATCAATACTTACTTATATACTCTCTAACAATTTCTCGCTCATTAAATGGAATCGTCTTATCTTTAAGGATCTGATAATCCTCATGCCCTTTACCGGCAATTAAAATCATCTCGCCAGGTTGAGCCAATGCCAATGCCCGACCAATCGCTTCTCGCCGGTCAAGACAGATTTCATAGCTCGCCCCTTGCATCCCGCCAACGATATCATCAATAATTGCCCCAGGTTCTTCGCTGCGCGGATTGTCACTGGTCACAATGGCATAATCAGAAAGCTCAGCCACAATTTTCCCCATCTTGGGACGTTTGCCCCGGTCACGATCTCCTCCACACCCAAGGCCGGTAATGATGCGCTTGTCACTGACCGCTCGCAAGGCCTGTAACACATTCTTTAAACCGTCGTCGGTATGCGCATAATCAATAAACACAAAAAATGGCTGACCACAATCCACAGGTTCCAAACGGCCTGGAACAGCCCTGCAGGCTTCAATCCCCTTCTTGATGTGATCGACGGTAAACCCTAATTCCAAAGCACATCCAGCTGCAGCAAGAATATTATAAACATTATGTTTGCCGATAAACCGTGTTTTAACCGGTATATTTGTTCCCGATGCATGAAGCACCATGGACGTGCCATCCAAACCATAATTTATTTCTTTAGCACGCATGGATGCATATTGGTCCACCGCATATGTAAATACTTTGGCCTTGGTGCGCTTTGTCATTTGTTGACCATAAGCATCGTCGCTATTAATAACAGCGACGGCATTTGAAGGCAAATTTTCAAACAACAACGCCTTGGCATTAAAATAACTCGCCATGTCCTTATGGTAGTCTAAGTGATCCTGGGTAAGATTGGTAAAAACCCCTGCCGCAAAATCAATCCCGTCCACTCGGCCCTGGCTTAAGGCATGAGACGAGGTTTCCATCACACACCACCCCACCTTTTGTTCCTTAAGCTTCACTAAAAACCGCTGATTATCTAAAAACCCTGGCGTGGTATTCTTAGCAGGAAAAATCTGATCACCAACACGGCTATTAATAGTCCCCACAACCCCAGCTAGCTGTGATGCAGCTTTTAAAATAGATTCCAGCAAATAGCTAATGGTGGTTTTGCCATTGGTCCCTGTGATGGCAATGCACTTGACCTGCGTCGAGGGATTTCCATAAAATACAGTTGCTGCTCGACGCAAGAATAACGCCGGATCATCAACAGCAACAACAGGAATATTTAAAGGAATGTGGTAATCACCGATGGTACGGCTTACACCTGCTTTAGCAATAGCAACAGCGCCTTTGGCGATGACATCCTTAATAAAATCTGCACCATTGGATTTAAACCCTGAAAGAGCAACGAATAAATTTCCTGCCTGACCTTCCCTTGAATCACAGCTGAGCTGACAGATGTCAACGTTCCCGTTGCCGTCGATTGTTCCCATTCTTAACTGATCAATCAAAGTACTTAAGTGCATCATCACCTTTTTGCTTTGGTTGGGCATTTTCTTGAACATCCATGGCATTAAAATATTTCAATGTATTTTCCACAACCTCTTGAAAAACAGGAGCTGCAATCAACCCGCCGTAATAAATAGGATGCGGCTCATCAAAAACAACAACGGCAGCTAATCGCGGATGGTCGACGGGTGCAAAGCCAACAAAGGTAGCATAGAAACTGGAATGCGAATACTGACCGCCCACGACTTTTTGTGCAGTCCCTGTTTTACCGCCAACTGTAATCCCTTTAATCTGCGCTTTTTTCGCTGTTCCCACATCCACAACCCCTTGCAAAATGGAACGCAAACGTAAGGCTATGTTTTTAGACATGACCTTATCTAGAATTTTTGGCTGATGTTCCAAGATAACTTCCCCATTACTATCTCGGACATATTTAACAACATACGGGCGCATATAAACCCCGTCGTTGGCAATGGCTGCCATGGCCCCGACTAATTGCAAGGCCGTAACTGTCACTTCCTGGCCGATGGGCACAGCCCCAATGGATGTCTTTGACCATAAACGCACCGGCTTTAAATAACCACCATTTTCACCAGGGAGATCAATACCTGTCTTAATCCCAAAACGCAAATGCCGGGCATAATTATACACCCGCTGTGCCCCTAGTTTCTGTGCGACCTTAACCGTCCCGATATTGCTGGAACGCTCAATCACCTGACGGAAGGTTAATGTCCCTTCCGGTTCGTGATCATGCAATATATGGTTGGCCACCCTGTACGCCCCGCGTTCACAATAAATTTTATCCGTCTCATGGATCACACCCTCTTGCAAAGCCCCAGCAGCCGTGACAATTTTAAAAACAGAACCTGGTTCATAGGTATGAACAATGGCCCGATTCGTACGATTATCTGCCGGGCTTTTATTTGCTTCTTCCAAATTATACGTCGGACGATTGGCAAAAGCTAAAATTTCCCCCGTTGAAGGGTCCATCACAATAATACTGGCCCCTTTGGAATTTGATTTCCGGTACATTTTCTCCAACGCGCGTTCGGCAATAAATTGGACAGTTTCATCAATGGTCAACACCACATCAAAACCATCGACGGGTGCCAAATATCCGCTTTCAAGCAGCAACTCCCTTTGTTTAGCATCACGGATGATGGTGGTATGCCCTTCTTTTCCTTGCAGGTATTTATTATAATCACGTTCCAAACCATCTAAGCCTGTATTATCAAGACCGGCAAAACCAATCAAATGAGCAGCCAGCGTCTTATTGGGATAAAATCGTTTACTCTCTTTAACAAAACCAACACCAGGCAATTTCTTAGCATGCAGCTTCACATAAATTTCTTGAGGGAGTTTGCGGGCGATCCAGGTAAAGTAACGGTTCTTGTCAATCTTGGCAGAAATTTGTTCAGCCGGTATGGACAGCGCCTGAGATAATGTGGCAACAACTGTATCACGTTCTTTATTATTCTTCAAAGATCGTCCATTGATAAACACAGAATAAACCGGAAGGTTGATGGCCAACGGATGGATATTGCGGTCGTAAATAGTTCCCCGACGGGGTTCTAAGGTCATGCCAAATTCATGCTGGCGTTGGGCCAAACCTCCTAAATACGACGAGCGAAACACCTGGATGTAAAATAGAAACAGCAGCGAATAGACGAATCCACAGAGAATAAAAATAAAAATAATAGCTGTGCGGAGGGGATACTTACGCAGGAACAATGCTTTGCCTCAATCTATAACTTTAATAATCCCGGGCACTCGCTTCCCGGGGGCTTAATAAGGATAATACGTTCGAAAAAATGCCTGGTTTTGGAGCAGCTTGGTCAACCACGACGGGTGCTTGCGGTTTTCTGGCAGACCCTGATTGCTTAATTGTCAACACGCGGTCGTGGCCCATGAACATCAACCCGTCATTCTTATCCAATAATTTCTCACCCAAATTATTGGCAGACTTGAGCGTCAAAATCTGGTGCGTCAAAATACCATTGTCATCTTTTAACTGGTGGACAAATTTTTCTTTGATTTTAGCTTTATAGGCCAGATCAAAAATTTGCATTTGCATATGCGTGTACAACAGGGCTGTTACTGTTAAAAACGCCATCCATTTGAGTGGGGATACCAAATTCATTTAATTTTCTCCAATGCCCTTAATTTAGCACTGCGGGCGCGGGCATTGCTTTCGTTTTCCACATCACCCGGTGATAAAGGTTTTTTTGTCATCAACTGTGCCACCCCCTCGTCAGCCCAAGCACGGAACATGGTTTTCACAATCCGGTCTTCTAACGAATGAAAGGCAATGACACACAATCTCCCGCCGGGAGCTAACAGCGCAAAGCTTTTCTGTAATCCCTTCTTAATGCTTTCTAACTCATCATTAACAACGATGCGTAATGCTTGAAATGTGCGTGTGGCCGGATGAATCCGCCCACGTGTGTACCCATGGGGCAAGGCGCGTAAAATCACATCCGCCAATTGTGCTGTCGTCGTAAATTTCTGACGGGCCCTCGTTTGCACGATGGCTTGGGCAATACGCCTGGAAAAACGTTCTTCCCCGTACTGGTAAATAATGTCTGCTAATTCTTCCACTGATAATGTGTTGACCAAATCTGCGGCAGAGCGACCATGATTCTGGTCCATGCGCATATCCAACGCCCCGTCATGCTTAAACGCAAAACCCCGTTGTGGATCATCCAATTGCATGCTGGATATTCCTAAATCCAGCAAGATACCGTCGACAGCCGCTACCTTTGCCTGTGCCGCAAAACTATCAATATCTGCGAAATTACCCTGAAACAAATCAACCCTTAAGGGAAAAGCCGCTAGTCGTTTCTTAGCCTGCTCCAGTGCGCTCTTGTCGCGGTCAATACCGATCAAATGCCCGCGTGCTCCTAGCTTTTGAGCCATCAGCGCCGCATGCCCACCCATGCCTAATGTACCGTCGATGACCACCGACCCAGGACGCAGGTTTAATTGCGCCAAGGCTTCTTCGGGCATTACGGATATATGCTTCGGTTCCTCCATAGCCCCACAATCAGGTGATATTCAACATGTTTTCAGCAGTTTTCTCAAACGCAGCGCTTGTTATATTAAAGAACTCTTGCCAGGTTTTCGTGTTCCAAATTTCAATACGGTTGGCAACACCGATAACAACGGCATCTTTATTAATGCCGGCAAAATGTTTTAAATAATCAGGGATGATAAAACGACCTTGACGGTCAGGGACAACTTCCACCGCCCCTGAGAAAAATAAACGGTTAAAGTGGCGGGCTTGCTGCTGGGTGAATGACAAATTTTTAAAACGGCTTTCCTGCAAGCGCCATTCTGCTTCGGCGAACATAAAAATACATTTGTCGAGGCCACGAGTGACATAAAATTTCTCAATGTCATTTTCCTTGGCCACCTCGCGCAAACGCGCAGGCAGGATCAACCGGCCTTTACTGTCTATGCCATGGGCATATTCACCGTAAAACAAAGTATTCCTCCACTTTTCACCACCCTACTCCACTTGATGGCAAGTATAGAAGATTCCCCTGGGTGTGTCAACACAGTTTTTTAAATATTGTGGGTTAAGAATGTGTTAAGAAAAGTAACCTGAAGAAATCGGCATCATTTTGTTAACGTCAACAAAACGATCAGATATAGTCTGCCTCTAAATAAAAACGGACTTAGCTTTAGCGATGTCTAGATGAATTTGACGAACCAAGGCTTCGGTGGAGGGAAAACGACGTTCGCTGCGGATTTTCTTAAAGAAAGATACCTCTACTGTCTTGCCATACAAATCACCTTTAAAATTAAACAGGTGAACTTCCAGTTTTGCTTTGGGTGCTGCAGCATCGAAGGTTGGACGCATGCCTAAATTTGCCACACCTTTAAATATCCGTTTGCCCAATTTCATATGAACCGCGTACACGCCAACGGGCGGTAAAACATCCGCACTATATTCCACATTTGCCGTCGGGATGCCAATGGTCCTGCCCCGTCCATCGCCTTTGACCACTTCCCCTAACACACTAAACGGACGGCCTAATAACTTGGCCGCCAGATTTAATTTTCCTTCTGGAAGCAGTTGGCGCAAACGCGTGCTGCTGACAATAGCCCCGCCTTTGCGCACTGGATGCACGGGCAAACATTCATAGCCATAACGACTGCTTAACGTTTTAAATAAGGCCACATCTCCTCGACGGTCACGGCCAAAACGGAAATCATCTCCAACAAAGATGGCCTTGGCATGCAATTTTCCAACCAAGGTATTCTTAATAAATTTCTCTGGCTCTATCGCAGCAAAAGGTTTTGTAAAACTTAGGACAATGCAGTAATCAATCCCTGCCTTGGCTAATAACTGCGCGCGATGGGCAAAGGAAATCAGATATCCTAAGGTCAAATCCGGACGCAGCACATGCACCGGGTGCGGCAAGAAAGTGACCACCGCAGTTTTAACACTCAAGGCCTTGGCTTTAGCAATCACTTGCCGCAATAGCCATTGATGCCCAATGTGCACGCCATCAAAAATACCGATAGCACAGCACATCGACGGTAATTTAGGCAGTTGGTTGCCAGCGCTGTATATGACTTTCATTTAAGTTTTCCAAACGGACCGCCTGGGAAATCTCGTACGGCCCAACCTTTGTTCGTTCAATTTGGCAAATGCATGCCCCACAACCTAATACATCGCCCACATCTTCTGCCAACTGGCGCACGTATGTTCCCTTTGAACAGCTCATAAAGAATTCCACATCGGGCAGGCGCACATCCAAAATACGCAATTGGTCAATGCGCACCTTGCGTGGGGTGCGTTCAATTTCTACTCCCCGACGGGCTAATTGATAAAGGCGTTGCCCTTTATGCTTAACCGCCGAAACCATGGGTGGCTTCTGATCAATCTCGCCGACAAATTTGGAAAAAACTTCCTCCAAACGGGCCCTGTCAATTCCCGCAAAAGATTTTTCTTCAATGGTTTGGCCCATGATATCCGCGGTCGTCGTCTTAATCCCCAAACGCAACGTGGCGCGGTAAGCCTTATCAAAGGTAATAAACTGATTGGACAGTTTTGTTGATTTGCCCAATAACATAACCAATACGCCTGTGGCCATTGGGTCCAGCGTGCCTGCATGACCAACGCGACGCATATTAAATGTACGACGTACCCGACTGACAACATCATGCGAAGTTATCCCGGCAGGCTTATCAATCACCACAATGCCCTGCTTTTCTATGACTAACATATCTATCCTTTCAATGCCCGACGGACAGCTGATAATACCTTCTTTTTAACAGAACCTAACGAACCTTCAAGCTTCGCCCCTGCGGCGCGGCGATGGCCACCGCCATGAAAATTTTGCGCCAAACGGGATACATCCACATCCCCCTGGCTACGGAAATTCACCCGCACCTCACCTTTGGGCAATTCATTAAGAATAACCACAACCTCGATCCCCTCGACGGATCGCAGGAATGAGAATATTTTCTCCTTTAAATCAAAACCTTTGGAAAAATTCTTTAATTGGGTCAGGGGCAAAAGAACGCAATACACCTTCTTTTGGTAAAGAAGCTCTGAGCTATAGATCAAACGGGTAAAATGAGGCATATCGGCAACCGGCACCCCAGGGTATAACGCCGCATACATCGCTGGCACATCTACTCCCCGACGGACTAGATCCGCCGCTGCTTCAAATGTGGATGCTGCCGTATTTTCAAAACGGAATGATCCTGTATCTGTCATTATCCCGCTATACAATAATATTGCGGCTTGTTTGGAAACAGCAATCTTGGCCAAGCCAAATAACTGGTAAACAATTTCACTGGTCGACGATGCTTTAGAAAGCACGGCATTGACATGGCCAAAACCTTCATTAGTCACATGGTGGTCAATATTTAATACCGGTGTTTGTTTCGTGATGTGCTGGCTGACCCCGCCGATGCGTTCAAAATCCCCACAATCCAAGATAATTGCCGCATCATAGGCAAACGGCTTGACGTGTTTGACATGTTCAAACATTTTTGCCTGCGGCAGAAAATGTAGCCACGCCGGTAACGGGTCTTCATTTAGCACGCGCACCTTTTTGCCTAAGGCCTTTAACAAAATGGCCATGCCTAATGCACTACCCACGGCATCGGCATCAGGATTATGGTGGGTCGTTACTAAAAAGGACTTGTACTTTTTAATAAAGGCTAATGCTTTAGGCAACGGGGTCATTGTTGGCTATCCTTGTCAGATGTTTTTAATTTCTTGATTTCTTCTAATTTCTCGTCGATATTTGCCGCATGCTTAACCGACTGGTCGTAGATAAATTGGAATTCCGGGATATAACGGATCACCACCCGCTGGCCGATCAGGTGACGGATATAGCCACGCGAATGGTTTAAACCTTCCAAAGCCTGGGCAATGTCTTTCGGATTATCCGATAAGGTACTAAAACGCACACGTGCATGCTGCAAATCCTTACTGACATCCACATTTAAAATAGTCACAAACGAAATGCGGGGATCACGAATTTCCCCCATCTGGATCATTTTACCAATTTCCCGTTTAATCACTTCATTGACACGTTCAATCCTAGACATGAATAACTCCCTTCAATAACGCGCCCCATGTTTTAAGGCGCTCCATAGCCAATTGTGGATTCTTTTCCTGATTGATTTTCTTGTACTCTTTAAAACACCTTTGCGGTTTGATGGAATCTAATGCCCCTTGGGCAATCGCGTGTTTTAAAATCTTAAACGTTGCCGGCTCTATTTTAAATTGCAATCGCTGCTCAAAGCGAGCAGCCCTTAAAATCCGCGTAGGATCGTCGATAAAACTCTTTTCGTGCAAAATACGGATTTTCCCTGCCTTTAAATCTTTAATCCCTAAAAAAGGATCTACAATCTCTCCCCAATGACTGCTGTTAATCCCTAGCGCAATCGCATTGATGGTAAAATCTCGACGGAAAAGATCATCATGGATTCCTGAAGGCTTAACAACAGGCATGGCCCCTGGACGCGGATAAATTTCCTTTCGGGCAGTGACAAAATCCACAGCTCGTCCTTTAGGCAAAAAAACCGTAGCTGTTTTAAATGCCGGGTACTTTACCACCTTCGCCCCTTTTTGGCCTTCGGCAAATAGTTCAGCCAAACGCATACCATTGCCTTCTACTGTAAAATCGAAATCCAAATTAGGGCGCTTAAGGATCAGATCGCGCACTGGCCCGCCGACTAAATAGGCTGTCACGCTAAGTTTATCTGCGCACAGGCCAACCTGTTGCACAATGGCTAATGACGAGGCATCCAATTGTTCTAGAAGATTCTTTGTCATGGTCTCGGATGAAATTCCTTATGCACGGTCTTTAAACGTTCGCGGTCCACGTGCGTATAAATCTGCGTCGTCGATATATCAGCATGCCCCAGCATTTCCTGGACACTGCGCAAATCCGCACCATGCTCGAGTAAATGGGTGGCAAAGGTATGCCGCAGGGTATGCGGTTTGATATTTTTTCTGATACCTGCACCTAACGCCACGGCTTTAATCATTTTCCATGCAGCCACCCGGCTCATGCGTTTACCTAAGCGACTAACAAATAAAGCATCTGATTGCGGGGACGCCATTTTAGGCCGTACTTTTTCCAAATATATTTTTAATGCTGCCAATGCTTTTTTACCGATTGGCACAATACGTTCCTTGCTTCCCTTACCGACGGCCCGTACAAAACCCACATCAAAATTCACACTGGACAATTTCAAATCCACCAGCTCTGACACGCGCAGGCCAGACGCATAAAACATTTCCACCATGGCATAATCACGTTTGGCGAATACGCCTTTTGTTCCGACAACCTTATCTAAAATATTGGTAATTTCCTGCTGGTTTAACACCTCAGGCACGCGCTTAAACAATTTAGGCGTTTCTACCAATACCGTTGGATCATCCTTAGCTAAATTGTCCCTCACTAAAAACCGGTGGAACATCTTAATCGCTGCCAAATGGCGGCAAATGCTCGTCGCTGACAAACCAGCCTTTTTCATCTCAAACATATAATTAACAACTATCTCACGCTTAACGACATTGGCATCCACAACCTTCTTATCCTTTAACCATTGGACGTAGGCATTTAAATCGCGCGTATACGCCAACAAGGTGTTTTTAGCCAACCCCCGCTCGACGGATAAGTAATTAATAAACTCGGCGATAAACTCTTTCATAATTAGGGCTTTTTAACTAATGAAGCCTGAATTTTATCTGCCCGCCATTGGCGTAGTAAACGGTCAAAGGCACGCAAATCACTTAGAATGCGCGATTTATTGCGCATGGCCTCTGGTTCACTTAAGCTGGAATTATAATATTTAAGCAAATCCAATAATTTCCCGAATTGCGCCTGTTGCTCAGGCAGCACCAAGGCCTGCATTTCTGTTAAATGTGAATACATTTGGTTTAAAATGCTTCTTTTGCGCTTATCATCGGTTTTTTGTTCTGCAGCATCCCATGCATCTTTATACCAGGCCTTTACCAAATCATAATGGCCTTTATAATTTTCAAAAGGATTGTCCAACGGGTTCGGATATTCTTGTGGTTCTAAAACCGGGATAAAATTGCTATCTTCCGCAACGCCCTTTTTTTTCTGACGGATGAATTTTTTCCGCAGGGGCTCACAGGAGCTTAGCGTTAAACAAATACACAGCAAACCAACGACGGGCAAAAATAAATTATGCCAATGGCATTTATTCATGGATCATCTCCTTAAACTGATGAACATTGATAATCTTAACCCCTAAGGCTTCGGCTTTCGCCAATTTTGAACCAGCTTCACTTCCAGCGACGACAAAATCCGTTGCCTTGCTAACGGAAGAACTAACTTTTCCTCCTTGCGCTTCTACCATTTCGCCTGCCTTGCTACGCGCTAAACCTTCCAGTTCTCCGGTAAAAACAAATGTTTTGCCTGATAACAATGTTCCCTGGTTCTTTGTTTGCGGCTGGGCCATATTAATCCCGGCCTGATGCAAACGTTTAATTAAACTACGATTCTTTGGCTGACGGGCAAATGCCACAACCGCCTCTGTCATCACCTCGCCAAAATCTGGCACTGCATTAAAATCTTCGGCCTTTGCTGCCAAGATATTATCCATCGTTTTAAAATGCGATGCCAGTGTTTGTGCTGCTTTTTGTCCAATATGCTCAATCCCTAAAGCGAATAAAAGCTTGGATAATGGTTGGCTTTTGCTTTGATTAATTGCAGCCAAGACATTCGCCGCTTTTCGTTCTTTGACCAATTCCAATTGCATTAAATCTGCGGCGGACAGTTTATATAGATCTGCCACATCAGTCACCATTTGCGCATCAATTAATTGCTCAATTAAAGATTCTCCCAAGCCTTCAATATCCATGGCCCCACGGCTGGCAAAATGTTCAATGGCGCGTTTTTTCTGGTGGCCGCAGGCATCGTTGGTACAGCGGTAGGCCACATCATCGGTTTTTTCCTTAACAATAGGCCCTGCACACGACGGACAAACTGCAGGGATAGGTTCATGCGCATGTTTGGATATTTTTGCGACAACTTTAACAATTTTAGGAATGACATCGCCGGCACGTTCAATTAATACCTGATCACCAACAGCAACGCCCAAACGTTTGATTTCATCAAAATTATGCAAGGTGGCGCGGCTAATCATGACCCCAGCGCAGGCCACAGGATCTAGCTGGGCGACAGGCGTGATCACACCGGTGCGTCCGACCTGAAAGGTAATGGCTTGCACGCGGCTTGTGGCTTGGGATGCTGGAAATTTAAATGCCACTGCCCAGCGCGGGCTTTTAGCTGTTTCCCCTAAATTTGCCTGCAAGGCAAAATCATTCACCTTGATCACAACCCCATCAATCTCATATTCCACACTATCCCGACGGAAAGTCCATTGCTGGCAAAATTCAATCACCTCATCTAAGCCCTGGCATAAACGGCTATGGCCATTGACGGGCACGCCCATTTTTTTAACCATCTGCAAAAATTCCCATTGGCCTTGCGCTTTTATATCGCCCTGGACTACGCCTGCGGAATGCGCAAAGAATTTCAAACGTCGATTAGCTGTTAAACGGCTGTCTAATAATTTAAGCCCGCCACTGGCTGCATTACGCGGATTGGCAAAAAGGATTTGGCCTTCTAACCGGCGGGCTTCATTTAATTCTTTCAGTGCCGCCTTATCCATATACACTTCCCCGCGCACCTCAAACACCGTCGGGACATTGCCTTTTAATGCTAACGGGATACTGCGAATGGTTTTCACATTGTGGGTTACATCTTCCCCAATAACACCATCACCACGTGTGGCGCCTAAAGCTAATTTGCCATCTCGATAAATCAGGGAACAGCTGACCCCGTCGATCTTAAGCTCGACAGTCATGGCAAAACTATCGAACTCAAGTATTTTCGCGGTGCGTTTATGCCAGGCTTTTAATTCATCGATGTCGTAGGTATTATCCAAGGACATCATTTTCAATTGATGCGTCACCGGCGGTAAATCACCAGAAATCTTGGCCCCGATCCTTTGGGTCGGAGAATCCGCGGTTTTCAATTGCGGGAATTGTGTTTCTAAATCTACAAGCTCTCGAACCAAGGCATCATATTGGGCATCTGCAATCACCGGCTGGCTTAAGACATAGTATTTATGGTTATGCCCTTCAATAGCCCTGGATAATTCTTCAATACGTTTTTTTGCTTGGGATATATTCATATTAATAGCTGATGCGAAAATCTTTGATCACATTATAAACATCCTGCCAATTGATCTGGCAGTCGGTTAAACGAAAGTGGTGGTTTAATTGGCTGATAAAATCTTCAATAACAGGCCGTGGGCCCTGGGCGATTAACTCCACCCGGCCATCGGATAAATTTTTGACCCATCCATTAAGTTGTAATTGGTTGGCGATTTGCTGGGCGGTGATGCGAAAACCCACCCCTTGCACAGAACCTGAGAAATGAATATGGGCTTGAACCATAAAATAAATCGGGGCGGACGGGCTTGAACCGTCGACCTCAACGTCCCGAACGTTGCGCGCTAGCCAACTGCGCTACGCCCCG
>CAZHGK010000014.1:0-3863 GCA_964532095.1 uncultured Planctomycetales bacterium
CGGCCCCTTCGGGGACATGTCCCCTGGTTGGCGGTAGCCTACGCCGTTGACCTTATTTTTGTTCATATATGTTTTTCCAAGAAGGGAATCTTTAAGACGTTTTTTATACCATGTGGCTAAAATCATGGCATTGTAGATTTCACGTAGCTGGGAAAAGGATTCGCCATCGTTGACTTCAGTTTCAAGAGCAGGAATGAGAATTTCCTGCAGAATTTTCTTTGACAGCAGGGAAGCTTCGCTTTCACGGACAATGCTCTTGAAACTGTCCCGAGTTTCTTGATCTTTCTTTGCTGAAACGAGGGGCTTCATCCCTCGATCACTCAAATGCTCTGCAGGATCTCGGGACTGGGCATTCCTTCGGAATGCTTCGTAATCCTCCTCAAGCATTACTTTTAGATGTCTCTCGATGACAAACACGCTATTCTTATGTTCCCACACGGTCGCCTTATCAGGCGTGATCCAGACCTTGTTAAACGTATTCACAGGAATTTCGGTTGTGCCAAATTTTGCCTTGGCTTGCGCGTATACCATGGCCCAGAATTTCTTACCCGTTTCACTATCCGGATGAATTAAGGATGCCGTCATTTTCTTGAGGATATAATCTTGCGCTAATAAATCACGGCCCATTAATGTTTGACCAAAGGCATCAGGGATAATGCGATTTTTTTCATAGGGCGATAAGTTGACCCACGTGTCTTGTTCAGGGGTTGTGACTGAGGCGAGGAAATACTTGATGAGTTTGAGGGATTCGACTTTTAATTCATTTGGCGTTAGGTTGTTTCCCTGGGGTGCTTTCATATTCAACCCTGAGTCGCTTGGCAATGGGCTTGGGGACAAAGCTTCGCTATGTCCCCTGGTTGGCATAGGTTCAATTATAAGATCGAATTGAAATGGATTATTTGGATAAACGGTGAGGCCTTTGACAGTGACAGATAAAAAAGATTGCTTCGCTACGCCTGCGGCTTCGCTCGCAATGACACAGGGCGAAGGCAAAGGGCCTAGCGAAAGGACAAAGAAAATCCCTATCAGAAATGATATAAATACTCTTTTCATAATAGGGAAAGTATAAACTATAGATTAAAGTAATGCCAATTTAGGCCAAAACGACTTGAATCGTCATATCTTGAGCAATTGCAGCTCTTTTGATCTGTACTGCAGCATCTTTGAGACGCTCAAAAACAAGATTTGCGCCTTTAACCGTAACCTTGGTAATTTTATAAGCGCCTGCATCTAATTTCTTAGGATTTACATATTCAACGGTAATGCGCTTACCTGCAAATTGGCAACTAACTGCTGCTAACCCTTTTTGGTCAAATTGCTCTTTGACCAATTGCGGAGCTAACACCAAATCTCCTTGCGACCCGCGCACCCCAAACACCTGGACCAATTGCGTTAAAATAAACCACGACGCAGAACCTGTTAAATAATGGTACATGCCCCGGCCTTCGCTATCAAAATATTCCGGCACCCCTGGATAAATTTTACTGCGGTCCGTATCAATGGCCATATTGTACACTGATTTTAAAACCTCATGCCCCTGACGGGCAAACCCACGGTGATACAAGGCATACGCATACATGACAATCATATGCGAAAAAAACGCACCATTTTCCTTTGTCCCATAAGCAAAACCAAATGCCCGTCCTAAATCCAGATAATGTGGAACGCCAAAATCCGTATTTAAACGATACCCGCCTAAATTCTTATCTTTAAGAAAACGATCGACGCTATTAATGACATCCTTCACTTCATCATCATGCGCCATGCCGCTCATGATCGCAAACACCTGGCCGGTTAATGTCATGCGCACGCCATTAGCATGAGAACCTTCCACCCGCTGCGATTTATTATCGTAATAGCCGTTAAACCAACGGTAGGTTTGCGCTTTTTCTTTAACTGAAACCATCTCGTGATGACGCAGGTGATTAAATATCCAGCTGGCCTTATGACGCAGATCCTTAGCAATATCAGCGACGGAAACTTCCACCTTTTCCCCACTGATCGACGGCTGAACACTGGAACAATAGGTGCCAAACAAACGGTCACGCTTTTCTTGGGCGTGATCATAATTAATACTGTGCGCTCCAATGCTATCAAGCAAATGCAAAATTTCTTTGGCAATGGTGATCTTATCTATATTGCGTTTTGCACTGACCTTTTCTAAAACATCGGCGATGGCCATTAAATTCCCGGCGTAGAACGAAGTAAAGGCCACACTCTCACCTTTAGCAAAGGCCATATCCAAACCATCATTCCAGTCCGCACTTTCTAGACGGATAATGTTATGGGCCCCGACGTTAAAAAACTGGGTCAGATGCTGAACCAAGACATGCTCGAGAATGGTGCCATGATACCCATGCCCCTTCTTATCCAACAATGAATGACCATAAGAGGCCATCCAGCCAATATCTTTTTCATAGGTACGAGATAATTGCGGGTCACGGAAATACGTTTGCTTTTCAAATAAAATATCTGCATCACCGGTCTGGTCGATATATAACAGCAAGGTCAGCCACGGCCAAACCCCATGATCCATCCATACGCGGGTAATGGCATTGCGGTCTGCAATAAATTCTCCGGCATTTGTGCCGATAATGGTAGCATTGGACCCGTCGATACGCACCCCACCGCAATTATTAATCAAGGTGGCACGCACGGTTTGTGGTTCAATAAGGATCAGCGATAATAAATCCTGCCAAATATCGCGCCAGCCTTTGCCGCCCTTGCCATAATCATGGTCGGGCAAGAAGGAACACCCGAAAATGCGGCGCAGCACCGGCTGCAAGGTCACCCAACGGCTCCAGGCATTAAATGCCGCATCCCCCGTCTTAAAATCAATAACAGAAATCTTCTTCGCCCAAAATTGACGTGTGTCATCTAAACACGCAGCAAATGTTTTTACATTCGACACTGATTGAAAAACTTTTTGAGCCGCAGAAGCATCTGCAGCAAACCCAACGGCAATGATATATGATTTTTCCTGGCCAGCTTTAAGTACAACACTTTTAAACCGCAAGGCACCAACAGCTTCCTTGCCCTGGATTTGCGCATCCGTCAATTGTTTTGGCGCATGATTGCTAATAACAGCATCCGGAGCTGCTAAAGAACCACCATCCCCATAAAAACTATCCACCGTCGGAAAACTCCCCACAGGGCCTTGATTTTTATCATCACAGCCATACACAAAATACACACAAGAAGAAGTCTTATGCCCTTCTTCATTAAACGCCATCGTCGGAGAAACCAACACCCCCTGGGCATTTTGCTCAATGCGGTTAAGAAGGGCGGTCACATGCTCATGATCGTGCTTATTTGCCAAACTACGGCCAAAGATAGGAATGGCTGCGGTTGGAGTAATCGTAACCGGCTTCTTGGAAATATTCTTAACCTTCACCTGCATCAATTCCATATTCGAAGAATTGACTGGGATAAAATTAACAGCAGTTAATTCAATACCTGATTTAGGATGACGACGATTTAATTGATGCCAGATTTGCCCGACGGTCACAGTGGCTTTGCTATCGGCATTGCCTTGACTTAAAGATACAACACCCTTGCCTTTAATAAATACAAAAAACTCACGCAAGGGCTGGCGCAAATCTTCACGCGATGCCGGTTTAGTTACATAATGGAATTTATCGAGCTTGATGTCTCCGCTTAAGTGAGGCGTAATCGCGGATTTTAAGCCATGGGCATCTTGTCCGCACAATGGTGCGTACAATGCTTTAATGCCTGCAGCCAGCGAGGACTCAACAGTAACCCCGTCGGGTTTGTAAGAATAAAATGCTTTTTTTGCCATACACTAATTTTTTAAGGAAGAGAGCAACGGAAGAATCGTTGCAGGCGCATGCAATCCACAGCGG
>CAZHGK010000014.1:3873-5186 GCA_964532095.1 uncultured Planctomycetales bacterium
TTCGGGTATTTCTTCCACAATGCTTCGAAACGCTCCACAGCGGGAAACTCCAGCCCCACATCCCACATGGAACCGGTTACCGGATGGCTCCAAACCACATGACCTTCCATCACCATCGGCATTTTACCATCGGGAAGTTCCACTTCCAACGTCAAACGATCATCTAAAAACATCCGTTCACGCATCATCAACCGAGCACCGGAAGCAGACGCGTCTCGTAAAAACACATTGGTACCAAAATCATCTCGGGAATCTTTTATGCGCACTGGAAAGCGCGCGTTGAAACGTTCAAAAACACGTCGGTCTTGGCCGGCTGCGGTCATTGGGTCCTCCTTATTTGGAAAAATATTTTTCCAAACGAGTCGACGAACCAGAAAGAACTTCTTCAAATGTCAAACCAACACGGAATTGCTCAGAATCTGTAATACGACGCACCCATTTGACCGTCCCTAAAACGAGCACAGGTTCGGTATGCGGTTTTAGCTGGATTTCAATGGCAATGCGTTCATTGATCTGATGAGGATGGGCGGAAACAAAACCAATACCATGCGGGCTAATATCGACGGTTTGGGTAGCATCATAGGTGGACCCTTCCTTGCCTTCCACGGGAACAAAACAATTCTGACGCTCTTCCGTACGTTTTTCGTGCCCAGTCTTCATTTAGCCATCCTCCGCGTTTTCCCAACCAATTAAATGTCTTATTCTTAATTCCAATTTTTATTGTAGAAGATTATGCAAAAAGGTCAATTGAAAACTCATAATTTTTCAAGCTCATAAAGCGCTATATTCAATATACTTACATAAAATTAATTAAACCATCTTAACATTAAATTCATAATAGGAAAATTTATTTCAAAATGATTGATCGCACGCCTTTAAGGATGTTATACTTCTTCTAATTATGGCAGATCCTAAAAAAGCCCCACAGATGAGTTTGGACGACTATCTTAAAGTCAAAGACAAGCGCGCCAAGAAGCAGCTTCAACTGAATTTTCCCTTATTTATTAAATTAGCGGCCATTATCCCTATTACCTATGGCCTTTTTTTAATATCATACTATCTCCTGCATATCCGTTTTCTTCCTGAACATTAATGTCGATCACTGATATTAGCGTTTGCTTGTGTTTAATCTTCCTTATCTGGCTCGGCGCCAGCCGTGGTTTTCTGCGTTCTATCATTGGCCCGATCGCCATGATTGTGGCAACAGTAGCCAGCTTAATTTATTTTACTGCCACCAAACAAGTCATCCCCAGTTTATTAATCGGATTGATCGGGCCAACAGTCTTGCACGGACTCTTAAAAATATTGCTCAT
>CAZHGK010000014.1:5196-27080 GCA_964532095.1 uncultured Planctomycetales bacterium
CATATCAGGGACTTGTTCGCACCTTCCCTAGGGAACCCCTTAAGTCCCAAGGCTTCGGCTTGCATCGCAACCTTGCGCATTGGCAACAAATCTTCCGGCTTGGGAGCTGTGATCACTGCCTTGTGGGGCTCGGTATTTATTTTTCTTACCATCGTTTTACTGGCTTTGATCCCGCCAGTATTCTATCCTCTCACCTACGTTCATCAGGATATCACCCGTTCTGTTTCTTACGCAAGCATCAAGCCCTTATTATCCTTAACTAATTCCAAGGACCCGTCCAAAACAAAGCAGACACCCCAAGAAGCACTTAAGTCCTTATCAGAAGACAAACGTGTCCTAGACTTGGTCAATGACCCAACAATCCAGGATGCGATCAATCGCCATGACTACGCAACAATCATGTCTAACCCCAAAATAATGGCCATCACTCAAGACCCCCAGTTAATGCAACAAATGTTTGCCGTCTTATCCGAGCCAGGCCTGCTTAAGAAAAAATCCCCTCCTCAAAAGCCTGCGAATAAAGGCAATTAAGCTTAAATACTCACTATGCAAATTGACGGATGTTGGCTTATATGTTAGGGTTATGATACACTTTTTCGTAAACAACCAAATAGGATACTAAATATATGTTTCAAAAACTCTGGGTCTATATACAACTCTACTGGATTAGAATTATCCTTATTGGGATCTCTGTGGGAATGCTCATTTGGATGATCCAGTTCATGATTGTTTCCAATTTTAATTATGACCAATTGGAATCATTCTCCCGCCGCAACATTTCCGCACAAATGGGCCAGAGCTTAATCATGTTCATTTTCGTTACCTTAATCCAGGTGCCCCTTTCTTTTGGGATGTACTATTGGCTGATGTCGGGGGGCGCTGTTGGGAAAATGGGTTCACTGGATTTAAAAAAGACCCGCGTGAATGTAAAAATGTCGGATGTTATTGGGATGGAAGAACCCAAACGCGAAGCCTGGGAATTAGTTAAACTCCTTAAAGACCGCGCCTCAGTTAAACAAATCGGCGGGAAAATCGTTAAAGGGACCATTATGTTCGGGCCCCCGGGTTGCGGGAAAACCTATTTGGCCAAGGCCATTGCCACTGAATCCGGCTTGCCTTTCTTGTCTGCCGTCGGAAGCGAGTTCGTCGGCATGTTTGTCGGACAAGGCGCTGCGCGCATGAAATCTCTATTTAAACAAGCACGCATGTTAGCTAAGCTCGACGGTGGATGCATTGTCTTTATCGATGAAATTGATTCTTTCGCCCGCCCACGTACCGCGGATTTGGGCTTCGGCGGCACACTATCAAATAACGCCACCATCAACCAATTCTTAACCGAGCTCGACGGCTTACGCAAGGCAGAAAATAATATCATCGCCATTGCTGCCACCAACGTCGAGGAAAGCGATCTGGATGAGGCGGTCATGCGTGCTGGCCGTTTTGAACGCAAGATTTACGTCAACAAACCCAATTTAAAAGAACGCAAAGAAATTTTTGATTTCTATCTCAAGCGCGTCAACATCACTCCTGAAGATGAAGTCAATACCGAAGTATTAGCTAAGAAAACATTGTGGTTCTCTCCTGCTGATATTGATTACATGGTGCGTGAAGCCAGTATCTTGGCCATGCGTGACCGTCGAGAAAAGTTGACCATGAAGGATTTAAATGAAGCCTATGACCGGGTGGCCTTTGGGATGAAATCCAATATCAAGATGAACGACAAAGAAAAATTGTGGACCGCCTACCACGAAGCCGGGCATGCTGTCATCGGTTATATCCTGCACCCGACGGACGATGTTATTAAAGCCACCATCGTGCCCCGCAAAGGCATGTTAGGCATGGTCTCCAGCCGTCCCCAGGAAGAATCTTACTCGTCGACCAAGGAAGACTTGCTTGCTGATATCAAACGCAGCATTGCCGCATATGTGGCGGAACGCATCAAATTCGGCAGCACCTCCTCTGGCGTCGGTGGTGGCCCTGGCAGTGATTTTTATACCGCCATGCGCATTGCCCATTTTATGGTGTGGCGCTTAGGGATGGGTAAATCCGGATTTATCGGGGATTTCCATGCCGTTGCTGGCCGCATGGACGGCAATATCATTAACATGTCAGAAAAAAGTAAGGAAGTCCTTGATAATGACGTCCAGGAAATCTTGCAAGGCTGTATCAAGGACGTGGAGCAGATTTTAACGGAAAAGCGCGAGTTGCTCGAATATTTTGCCCAGGAACTTTATAAAAAAGAAGAATTGGAATACGATGAAATCGAAGCCATATTCAATAAATTCGGCGTCAAACCAGCCTCCCGTGTTTCATTGGCTTAAATTCTTCTGTGCCGCCCTTGTTTTAAGCGCTTCGACCGTCGGGATCTATGGTTGCGCGCCTAAGAAAGAACCGCGCATTACGGTCAGCGCTGCCCAAAAGAAGCTCGAAGAAAAATGCCGCGAAGACTATAACCTCAATATTATCACCCGCATCGTCGATAATACCTTCTGGGTGTACCTATCCACCACTGAACCTATTGTGGATTTTGAAGCACAAAAAGAAAGCACCGAGAAAAAGACCGACGCCAAGCAAGCCCCTCCCTTGGTCCTGCAAGATATTGACATCAAATTTGCCAACAATTCCTTTAACGTGGCCTACGATGTCATTGACCGTAAAAAAGCAGATGATGAAAACTTCGGCTATACCAGCACCTATACCGACAGCTACGTCAAGGACCAGAACAATTTGTTTACCGCTTTTTCCGAAAGCTTTTTTGATGCAGAAGCTGATAAAGAATTTGAATTGCCGGAATTCGTCGTCATTGTCATTACCGACATTAAAAAAGGCATTGAGACCAAAGGCACCTTCTATTTGCAAGATTTCAAACGCTTAATGGTCGGTGATTTGCCTTATGAAGAATATGTCAAACGCTATATCGTCGACACCAAGGGCGGGCAATCGTTCATCGGTGATGAAACAGGCGAGCATTTAGACTGGAAAGCTGTGACCATGACGGATTTTTTGTGCAAGCAAATGATCAACCGCGTGCGTTTTAAATTCCAGCACAGCGATTTTAAGCCAACAGCCAATTATGACAATGATGTGATGGGAATTGTGGCCGATACCTTGCGGTATTATACTTTTAAGGATTTTAAGGAAGTGCGTCTTTTTAATTTGCGCAAGAACCAGAAATACATTTACGATCCTGATCAATTGGCCAATTTTGGCGACGAGAAAATCCCTGACATGCCTTCTAAAGGCAAGCTCATCCGTATCCGTTTCGATGGTGGCAAGGCAGAAATTGAAGGAATGACCGATGCTGCTGAGGAACCTACCCCTGCTTCAAAAAAGTCCCAATAACTTTTGGATATAGTTTGTGTTCCAGCTTGTGGATTTTTGCTTCCAGGGTTTTAAGCGTATCCCGAGGAGAGATGACAACCGTTTCCTGGGCAATGATGGCCCCAGCATCCACTTCATTAATGACATAATGGACAGTAACACCGGTAACTTTAACACCATATTCAAAGGCGTCTTGAATACCACGGGTTCCTTTAAACGCAGGCAATAACGACGGGTGGATATTGATGATTTTGTTGGCATAGGCATTAATAAATCCCGGGCTTAAAAGCCTCATGTATCCTGCCAAGACAATCACGTCGATCTGATGTTCTTTTAAGACTTTTAAAACAGCATGATCAAAGGCAGCACGGTCTGCAAAATCTTTTGGGTTTAGGTGCACTGTGCTAATCTTGGCCTTCCTGGCCCTTGTTAAGGCATAGGCATCTGCTTTATCGCTAAAGACCAGGGCCAGATCGCCCTTAATCCGACGAGCTTTGACTGCGCCAATAATGGCTTGTAGATTACCGCCATTACCGGAAGCTAATACTGAAAAACGTTTCATACCTTCTTACCCCGTCGAAATATCAAACCTGCTAAACCAACTAATACAAAGATACCACCTGCAGCAGATAAAATCCACACCCGGCTGATATGTTCTGCCAAATAAGAACTGACGAGCATGGTGGTTAAGAATCCTGCGTGGATGACAAATTCCAAGGCAGCAAAAACCTTGCCACTTTGGGAATCATCACATACCGTATGCACGACGGTATTTGCCGCAATAGTCACCGGGCCCAAGACCAGGCCCAAGACCAGCGCCAAGGCTGCTGCCAGTAGGCGGTCCGGATATGAGGACAAACATCCGGCAAACACAATGACCATGATGCCACCTAAAATCAATGACCAGAATATGGTCTTAAACCTATCTGCCTTGCTTCCCCACTTGCCATAGGCCAAACTTCCTAAAAACAACCCTACGCCTAAGGGCACCGCGAGAAATCCTAAATCACGGGTAATGGTTTTAAATGTTTCCTGCACAAAGACAATAATGACAATGTACACCGCGCCTGCAGCTGCAAAAAGCACGGTCATCATGGCAATAATAAACGACAAATCCCTCTGCGAACGGATATAGCCAATGCCTTCCTTGATTTCCGCCCACACATCTTTCTGGCGATGCACCATGTCCTTGGTGACAGACACAATCCGTTCCCGTTCAATCCGTAACGAACGGGCCTGGGCAATTGAAAACACAAACGCTGCTGATACAAAATAGGTGATGGCATCAAAAACAAATCCCCCCTTAGGGCCGATGCGCTCGACGATAATCCCCCCAAGTAACGCTCCAAGGACTAAGGCAATCATCCCAGTCACACTTACTAACGAGTTCGCCACATGCAAATCTTCTGGTTTTACAATGCGGGGAATAAACGACATTTTGGCAGGCACATGAAAACGGCTGAGGGCAAAAATGGTAAACACGGCCGCATACAAGGGCAGCAAATTATTGAAATTCATCAACCAAAACGCAACAAGAAAAACCAACAAGCCCCGCAGGACATCGCAAATAAACAATGTCATGCGCCTATCCCAACGGTCAACAAAGACACCCGCGACGGGGCCAATGATAAACACAGGGATAATCGTAAAGGCCAGAAGCTTTCCTAATTCGAACGATGAGCCTGGCATGCGCGTGGCAATGAGGCCGACTAAAGCCATCTGATGGACACGGTCCCCAAATTGAGAAACCAATTGCGCTGCCCAAAACCGCCAAAACGCTGCATTTTCTTTATTTGCGAAAAAAGATACCATAACTAGAGGATATTATATATCAGAAGACAACAATAGGTGCCAGAACTTCCAGGAAAATTGTCAACGGGTGGGCTAAAAAAGCCGACGACCAGATTTGCACTGGTGGCCTGCTGATTACGAATCAGCTGCTCTACTAACTGAGCTACGTCGGCATTACTTCTTAAATATAAAGAACACAGCAGCAACGATCAACAAAAAACCTACAATATGGTTCCATTTGATCTGTTCTTTCAAATACCACGTCGAGAAGAAACAAAAAACAACCAGCGTGATCACTTCCTGGATGGTCTTAAGCTGCACTGCTGAAAATTGACCGTGGCCATAACGATTCGCAGGCACCTGGAAACAGTATTCAAAAAATGCGATCAGCCAGCTAATAAAAATCACCGCCCATAGCGGTGAAGATTTGTACTTTAAATGCCCGTACCAGGCAAAGGTCATGAATATATTGGAGATAATCAGAAGGACAATCGTCGTCATCAATCAGAAAACATTCAGAAAAAAATGTGCCGTAAGAGTTTCTACCTTAATAATTTTCTAGAACTGAAACTCTTCTCGGCACTTTACCACAGAATATACAGAACAACATAAAGAGAAAAGTGCCGAGAGCCAGACTTGCACTGGCGACGCCAGGCTTTTCAGGCCTGCGCTCTACTACCTGAGCTATCTCGGCAAAATAATTCAAAGAGTGCCTATTTTAACGAAATATTAACAATTGTCAAATGGGTTATTTTTCCAATTGATTGATGATCTTCGTATACACCTCTTGAGCTGTCGCGATGCGCGGGAAAATACCTCTGCGGGCTTTGATACGAATTTTTGTCGTCGTCAAATTCACTGGTAAAACCGATACCGTAACATCTGCGGCATTGATGTGGGCTAAAATTTCGCCCCCCTTACGATCGCTGGAAGAAACTTCTCCCATAATCGAAGTGACCTGAACGGCCGCGTCCCAAATCTCGTCTTGGCCATGGCCTGTTACCCCTTCAAATGTGTCGCGGCTGACAGCATAACCACCCAGAACACCAACGCCAGCACCGACAAGCAAAGGCACACAACCGCTGGCCAAACACGCCAACAGAAGCGCAAAACACCCATGTAGCATCCGACGAGGCAACATATTTTTTATCCGCGGGTTGGTTTGGCTCCGTGATTAGCTTTCTTAGAACGCCAGCTTAACTTACCTCTACGTTTTTTCTTACTCATCTTAACTTCCTTTCTATGACCGTATTTAACAAAGCAATTTTATCAATCACTGCATGTGGTTTCAATTGTTTTAATTCTTCTTTGGTGCTTGATCCGCTAGGCACCCCCACCGTCATCACCCTTGCCCGTTGTCCTGTGTTCATATCAATGGTCATGTCACCAACCATCATGGCATCACGGCGCTTGAATTTTGTCCGGCGCAAGATCTCAACAATCATATCTGGTGCTGGCTTAGGCCTTTTAACTTGATCGGCACAAAGCACCACTGTAAACAAATCGTAAACGCCCAGTTCCTTTAAAATGATGCGGGTAAAGCGAAATGGCCGGTTACTTGCGATGGCTAATATATGGCCATTCTTCTTTAAACGCAACAATAAATTTTTTGCACCTGGTAAAAACCTAACGCCATCTTTAAGGGCCTTGGTATGGTGCGGCCGATAAAAACGAATGGCACGGTCTGCCAATGACTCCCCAACAAAATGCGCCATCAAATGCCGGTCTCCCCAACCTACCGAACGCTTGATTTCATAAGCGCTTTTAGATGGAAACCCTAAATGTTTAAGTGTGGCATTAACACTTGCTTCAACTGCCGGATAGGCATTAACCAAGGTGCCGTCCAAATCAAAAATAATCAGCATGCCTAATCTTTCTTAATCGTCGCAGCAAACATCAAGACCAGGCCAGCCACAGCGATGATCGGTGGCAAAAGCCCCTGGAACACAATGGTCAATGCATCCCAATTATGCAACACAAGGGTCATGCCTAAAATAAGGACCGCAAATCCAGTGACAAAAAGAATTTTATTATTCATTGGGCTTACTCTTCCAGCGACGGTGCATCCATCCCCATTCATGAGGATAACGGCGCACGTAGGATTCAATCACCTTGGTGATCCTGGCCACCGTAAATTCAATGGTGGCATCATCATTGCCTTTGTTCTCAACTTCAAAATACGGTTCAACAAAAATGATATGTCGGTCATCCGCATCACGGACAATAAAAATAGGTAAGATCACAGCCCCGGTACGATTAGCAAAAACCACAGGCCCTGTCGCTGTTGCCGCCTTTTGTCCAAAGAAGTCTACATACACACCACTAGTCCCAAAATTCTGGTCCAACGGAATACATAGGATTTCTTTTTGGCGCAATACCTTTAATGATTCCTGTACACATTTCATCCGTGGATAACTATGCACCGTCTTAAGGCCCAAACGGCTGCGGGTTTCCTGAAAAATAACTTCGATTTTCTCATCACGGGCAGGACGGATAATAGCACTAATCGGATATCCCGTCTGGGCAAGATATAATAACATCAACGGGAAATTGCCAAAATGGGCAGTGACCGCAACAACTCCCCTGCCTTGAGCTAATGCTTCTTCCAGACGTTCCTTAGCCCCTGGAGCAAAGGAAATCTTTTCCTTAATGAAACGCGGGTGCTGGGTAAAATACACCATCTCAATTCCAGAGCGCCCTAAATTCCAGAAACATTTGCGGATAATCGCCTCAATCTCCTCGGGAGATTTTTCCTTACCAAAGGCAATGTTCAAACTTTGCTTGGCAATCTTGCGCATGCGCTTAACAATCCAAAAACCAAAATGCAGCAACGGGTTCGTGATCATCCGCACAAACCAATACGGCAGGAATTTAAATAGGCCATTAAAAAACACAAATGACCAACGGGCAATCGCTCGTTTAACGATTTTACTTTGTTCAGTAGCCATATTATTTAATTAAGGAATTAATAGTTTCAAGTAAACGGACAGGATCGACTGGCTTTGTCAAATGCGCAGCACCCCCAGCATCCATTTCCGCCTGGATATCATCATCCGATTCTTTAGCAGTTAAAAACACAACGGGGATGTTCTTTAACACCTCATATGATTTCATCTTCGCACACAAATCCCGGCCTTTAATGCCTGGCATGATGACATCTAATAAAATCAAATCCGGACGTTCTTTTAAAGCAAGCTGTAAACCCTGTTCTCCTGCCTTGGCACTAATGGGGTCAAACCCGTTTTTAGTCAACACAGGAGTGACAATCAAATGCACGCTTGGATCATCATCAACAATTAAGATCTTTTTAGGCATTCACTTCCTTTCGTTGGTTTACAGCCCATAGTATACCTAAGAAACACAGCAAAGTAAAAATATCTCCGTACTTTGTATAAAAACTCTTCTTAGAGACGATAGGAATATCTGCCACTGCAAAACCAGTCACAAATGTCTTTTTCCCTTTGCTATTGTGCACTGTTTCTATAATTTGGCCACGGCTATTGATAAAACCGCTAAACCCCGTATTGGCTGCGCGCACCAATGAACGGTGATTTTCGATGGCACTAAACACCGCTGCTTGCGCATGCACAAATGGGGCCTTGGTATCTTCAAACCAGGCGTCATTGGTCATATTCACTAAAAACTCTGCCCCGCCATTGGCCATGCTGCGCGATAAATACCCGACGGTATCTTCAAAACAAATCAAGGATGAAAACCGTTGGCCTCCAGGCAGGCTAAAAACAGTAAATGCCTCTCCTGGGGTAAAGTCTTCTAAATCAATAATCTTGCCCAGCCATCCTAACACAGGACGCAAGGGCAAATATTCTCCAAATGGGACTAAATGAATTTTATCGTAGCGCCCCCGCACAGAACCATCACGGTCAATATAAACGGAGGAATTATAATAATGCTCGCCCTCTTGGGTCATCACCCCCATTAAAATACCGGTATTTAATTCTTTGGCCGTTTGACGGATGACGCCAACATCAAAAATATTTTCATGCCAGAATCCAGGCAAGGAGGTTTCAGGCCAAACAATCAAATCCGGTTTTGTCGTTGCTGCTTGACGGGTCAAGTCTAAAGTCTTAGCGATGATGGCAGGCTTTAAAGCCGGGATCCATTTATCCGATTGAGGAATTCCAGGTTGAACAACGCCAATGCGCACAGTTGTTTCACTGCCAATGCCCTTAAAACGCCATACGCCATACGCCAAGGTGCCTACTAAAATTAGAGAGACAATGATGTGTAACCGACGGACCGCTGCAGCTTTGGTGTGCTTTCCTTCCACAACCACCTTCCATGCCTCGGCAATGGATATATTAACTAACATCACTAAAAATGAAACGCCATACGCCCCCGTTATATCCGCAATCTGGATCATGGCATGATTTTTATATTGGCTGTGGCCGAGCATGGCCCAATTAAAACCGGAAAACGCATGGCTACGGACATATTCTAATACCACCCATACGCTGCTCAAAATAAATGCCCGGGCAACAATGGATAACTTTCTAAAGAATACCGTCGATAAAGCAAAGAGGGCTGGATAAATCGCTAAGTACCCGACCATTACAAAGGCACCGGGATAGGTCACGTAGACTAACCAGCCCACCATTCCGGCAAAAAATAAAAATCCGAATAAATATCCACGACGGAAGGCAACAATGGGACGGACATTCTCAAGGGCAAGCAAAAATGGGACGAGCGCCACCCAAGCTAAAGGCCACCATTCAATTTGGGGATAGGCAAGAATACAAAGGACACTGCTAACTATTGTCCACAACATTTTTTGTACTTTTTTCCGCTGCCACATGGGCAAGGATCATTACGGCCAGCCTTAGGTCCCGATGGGACAGATACAGAAGGCCGTGGCGCAGCTTGAACTTGTGGGCGGGATTGCTCTGGCATTTGGCCAGGGACGCCACCAGCTTGGGCTTGCATGTTAGAAATAAATTCCTGATGGATTTCCTGTTGTGGCAAATCCGCAAATACCGAACGGTGACGTTCTTGTTCTTCTGGCGTTTGCAAGCGGAACATCATGCCTGCCACATCCGCATAGATTGCTTCGTACATAGCCTTAAATAAAGAAAAACCTTCTTTTTTATATTCCACCAATGGGTCGCGCTGGCCAAAGGCCCGTAAACTGATCCCATCTTTTAATTGGTCCATGGCATGCAAATGCTCTTTCCACTTGGTGTCAATGACATGCAACAACACCATACGCTCCATCCGACGGATGATATCAACTCCCAATTGGGCTTCTTTAGCGTCATAGGCCTGCGTTAAAATAATCTCGAGCTCATGCTTTAATTCTTCAGCATTTAAACCATCCAAGCGTGAAGCCACTTGTTTTAAATCAATGCTAAATTTATTCGATAATTCCAACACACACGATCCGTCGGGATGACCACCTTCAGCCAAGGCAAAATGACGGTCGATGATGGCATCCGATGTTTGCAACATGGCATCTAAAATCACATCTTTTAAATTTTCCCCTTCTAAAATCGAACGGCGCAAGGCATAAATAACCTCACGCTGTTTATTCATCACATTATCGTATTCCAACAATTGTTTACGGATTTCAAAGTTATAATTCTCAACGCGCTTTTGGGCAACTTCCAGGGCACCTGACACCATGCGGGATTCAATGACCTGCCCTTCTTCCATCCCCAATTTATCCATCACAAACATCATCCGATCAGAGGCAAACAGGCGCATCAGGTCATCTTGCAAGGACACATAAAAACGGCTGGAACCAGGGTCCCCCTGACGGCCGCAACGGCCACGCAACTGATTATCAATACGACGGGATTCATGGCGTTCTGTCCCAATCACATGTAAACCGCCAACGCCCCTGACCTGTTCGCGTTCCTGGCGTGTTTGTTCTTGGACCTTGCCAATTAATTCTTGGAAAGCCGCTTCACGTTCTTCTTCAGATGAATCTTTCACCTTATCCCATACCGCGGCCCGGGCTAAAAAGTCGGCATTCCCGCCGAGCATAATATCTGTCCCCCGGCCTGCCATGTTGGTGGCAATGGTGACACCCTTTAAGCGACCAGCCTGGGCAATGATATTTGCTTCCATCTCATGATATTTGGCATTTAACACCTGATGCGGGATCCCTTTGGTTTTAAGCAAACGGCCAATCAATTCTGATTTCTCAATGGAGATAGTGCCGACGAGAACAGGCTGCCCCTTGGCATGGCAAGCCGCAATTTCTTCAACAACAGCGTCGTATTTCTCTTTTTGAGTTTTATAAATGCAATCGGGAAAGCTTTGGCGCACAAGTGGACGGTTAGTTGGAATTACCACCACATCTAAATTATAAATTTGTTTAAATTCATTCGCTTCTGTATACGCAGTCCCTGTCATCCCTGCCAGCTTTTGGTACATGCGAAAATAATTCTGGAAGGTAATCGTAGCCAGGGTTTGGTTTTCGCGCTCGATCTTAATGCCTTCTTTAGCTTCCACGGCCTGGTGCAAACCATCAGACCAGCGACGGCCAGGCATCATGCGACCGGTAAATTCATCGACAATAATAACCTTGCCCTCTTTGACCACATAATCCACATCATTGACAAAAAATTCCCGGGCACGTAAAGCGCAAATAATATGGTGGCGATACTCGACGGTATCAATATCGTGCAAATTCTTAACGCCAAACATTTCCGCAGCCTTGCGTTCGCCATCTTCGGAAAGGGAAATGGATTTATTTTTCTCATCAGCTAAATAATCATACCCTTGGTATAAGTCTTCGCCTTTATGCTTGGCATCCACTTCTTGCTGTTCGGTGATGCGCCGGCCCATCAAATGTTTAGAAATTGTATACGCTTTATAATATTTATCCGTTGATTCCTCGGCTGGGCCGGAAATAATCAAAGGGGTACGGGCTTCATCGACTAAGATACTATCAACTTCGTCGACAATGGCAAAAAATGGACGGCGCTGCACCATTTCTTCACGGTTAGAAACCATGTTGTCACGCAGATAATCGAAACCTAATTCGTTATTAGTGGCATAGGTGATATCACAGCCGTAGGCAGATTGGCGTTGGTCATGCGCCATGCCGTGCTGGATACATCCGACGGTCAAGCCTAAGAATTCGTAAACAGGACCCATCCAGGCGCGGTCACGTTTGGCTAGATAATCGTTAACGGTCACCACATGCACCCCGTCACCGGTTAAGGCATTTAAATAGGCCGGTAATGTGGCCACCAAGGTTTTCCCTTCGCCGGTTGTCATCTCCGCGATGGCCCCACTATGCAAAACCATGCCTCCGACGAGCTGAACGTCAAAATGGCGCATATTCAAAACACGCTTGCCGGTTTCACGCACCACTGCAAATGCTTCGTTTAAAATCTTATCTAACGCCACCTGTTTGGCTTCAAAAAGGTCTTTGTGCGCAGCTTTAATCTGTTCAGCTAAATCTTCACGTTCCCCGCCGGAAGAAGCCTTGCGTTGGGCATCTAACAATTGTTCATAGGCTTGTTTCTTATTGGCAATGAATTGGCTGATACTGGTTTTAAATTCTAAAGTCTTGGCTTTTAATTCTTCATTCGTCAGTTGGCTGAGCTTGGATTCCAAGGCACAGATTTGAGAGGCGCGGACACTTAATTTCTTAACTAAATCTATGGACGGCAATGGCGCATCAGGATGGATGTGGATTTGCACCTTTGGATTTAAACGGTCAATATAACCTTGGGCCCCTTTAACCGCGCCACCACGAATGATAAAATCTAACATAACTTATTCCTCATTATCTTTTTCTTTTGAGCGTTTGTCCCGGTCTTCGGGTTTCGTACGCAAATAACCTTGGATAAAATCATCAATTCCACCGTCGAGAACTCGCTGGGCATTGCCAGTTTCTACACCGCTTCGGTGGTCTTTAACCATTAAATAGGGGTGCAGAACATACGAACGGATCTGTGAGCCCCATTCAATCTTTTGCTTATCCCCTGCTTCTTTATTAATAATCGCTTCTTGCTCGCGCACGCGAATTTCATAAAGCCTGGCCCGCAACACCTTCATGGCTTGGGCCTTATTTTGTAGCTGGGACCGTTCCTTTTGCGACTGTGCTACAATTCCCGTCGGTAAGTGGGTGACACGTACCGCAGAATCCGTGGTATTGACCCCTTGCCCGCCAGGGCCTGAGGCCCGGTACACATCAATGCGCAATTCACTGGGATCAATGGCAATATCAATATCATCCTCAACTTCAGGAATAACTTCAACAGAGGCAAATGAGGTGTGCCGCCGTTTGTTTGAATCAAAAGGAGAAATACGCACTAAGCGGTGCACTCCTTTTTCTGATTTTAAATACCCGTAGGCTTTATCCCCGATGATTTGCAGGGTCGCGCTTTTAATGCCTGCCTCGTCGCCACCTAGATAATCAATAGTCTCATACTTATATTTATGTTCATCGCACCAGCGCATGTACATGCGTAGCAGCATCAGCGCCCAATCACACGATTCTGTACCACCAGCACCGGCATTAATGCTAAGCAGGGCATTATTATTATCAAACGGGGCGCTAAGCATGGCTTGCAGCTCAATTTCCTCGAGCAGTTTTGCCACGCTTACGACTTCCTGTTCAATTTGCTTGCCTAACGATTGATCCTCGCCGGATAATTCCAATAATTCTTTTGAATCATTGATGCGTTTTAAAGCATCGTGATAAGGATCGACGATATTTTTCAGATTTCTTAACTGCTGCATGCGTTTATTGGCGGCGTTTTGATCGTTCCAAAAGCCTTCTTCCGCCATTTCGCGCTGGATCTGGTCTATTTCTTTTTGTTTGCCGGCAACATCAAAGATACCCCCTTAGGCCAGCCAGCCTATTGGCAATATCTTCGATTTGTTTTCCTACCTGATCAAGCATGATTACCTTTAAATTATGTGAAACATTGAGCCGGCATTGTGAGAGCCGAACAATCAGACGTTTTTTGCCAAATGTCTGCAAGGCTTTACAGATTGAGTGTAGCGACCCGCTTTATTGGAGCGTAACACTCAAGATGTAAACCGCAGCAGACGGCAAAAATACGTCGTGAGGCGAAACAATGACGGGCAATGTTTCCATGCATCCCCGAGAGAATCTTGACCCACCCCATCAACACTACACCCGAACCGGCGCTCAAAACCTACACGCTAAATCGAAAATACACGCAGTCCCCATCCTTGATCACATACTCTTTCCCCTCGAGCGTGACCAAATTCTTTTCCTGCACCGCTTTATAACTGCCGTATTTTTTCAAATCATCATACTTATAAATTTCTGCACGGATAAACCCGCGTTCAATATCACTATGAATTTTTCCTGCTGCCTTAACCGCAGGAGTTCCTTCATGAACTAACCAGGCGCGCGCTTCTTGGGGCCCTACCGTAAAAAAACAGGCTTGCTTAAGCAATGCCTTGCCTGCCTGGGCTAAACGCGCCAATCCTGGAGATGTAATCCCAGCGGCCTCATAATACGCACTGCGTTCTTCCGCCGGCAATTGCACAATTTCCGCTTCAATCTTCGTGCATAAGGTGATTAAGGCAGCCCCTTCCTTGGCTGCACGTTCGCGCAAAGGTTTTAATAATTCTTCATTAGGATCTCCCTCGTCGGTATTAGCCACATAAAGCAAAGGTTTAGCTGTTAAGAATTGAAAATCCTGAAGGATGGCAGGGTCTAAATCCAAACGTCGGGCAGGAATGCCTTCATTAAAAGCCTTCATGGCATCATTAAGCACATTGCATTTAGCCATGGCTTCTTTGTCGCCGGATTTTGCCACTTTGCCCCACCGGTCAATGCCCTTTTGGCATTGCTGGATATCGGCAAGCAGCAATTCGGTTTCAATAATGTCCGCGGCACTGCCCGGGTTTAATTCACTCATCACATTGACCACATTGTCGTCGGAAAAACAACGCACCACATGGGCAATGGCATCCACCGCACGGATATGCGATAAAAATTTATTTCCCAGACCTTCCCCTTCACTGGCACCTTTGACAATACCGGCAATATCCACAAAGCGGATGCCTGCAGGAATGATTTTATTCGATTGCCATTCTTCAGCCAAATCTTTTAACCGTTCATCCGGTAATGGCACGACCCCAACATTCGGTTCAATGGTCGTAAACGGAAAATTTTCTGCGGCGACAGCAGCGCCGGTTAATGCATTAAATAACGATGATTTACCTACGTTAGGCAGGCCTACAATTCCAATTTCCACTTAAAACACTTCCTTTCTAACTTCGTTTAAGAAGATACCATATTAGGCAGGAAATCACAGTCTGTCGATACATTTCTTTGGCGAAACTACGACGGGGTAGATATAACATTATAATAAAATTGGATAGATATAGAAATGCCGCTATTAAAGAAGCTTTTTCTATTAAAGAACTCCCGTCAAACCCTTCTCATCAATAATGTGTAACAATTTCAAAGCGGTCCCCGAAGGTTTCTTAATACCCTGTTCCCAACCCTGAACGGTTTGCACGCTCGTATTGATAAATCTGGCAAAAGCTGCCTGGCTTAATTTTAGTCTTCTACGCAACCTCACAATGGCTTGTGGCGGATAAGGCTTTACTTCCAAAGCCAATGCCTTAACTTCCCTAAGAGTGATTTCTTTAATAGCTCCCAATTTATAAAGATCTTCCATAGATTCTAGAACCATATTTTTTATGCTGTTTTCCATGCTTTTCATTCCTCCAATTTCAAAATTCTAGAAAATTTCTTTTGTTGGATACCTTCGAGTATTAGATTTTCGCTTAAAGCCTGATAGCCGTCTGACAGTTTATGAAGAAAATTTAATTCAGAACTGCTCAAATTACTTTGTTGGTTCTTTTCAAAACCGTGACAAAAGATTAATTTCCTTCCCTGTTGATAAAATAATATTGTTCTTGCTCCTCCACTTTTGCCTTTACCTGATAATGCGATCCTCTTCTTGAATAAATGATTCCCTAAACTTACTTCAAACAGCCCTTTTTCAAATTCTTCAATAGCATCAAAAAGTATTCTGTCAGTGATTCCTTGCTTTTTGGCCCAACGATAGAAATATTTATTTTTTAAATAATACATTTAGTATCCATGCTACTAAGTAATACACAAATTAAGTGTACTTCTTAGTAGTATACTTGTCAAGCGCGTACTCACCAACCCAATTATTTATTCTTCTCTATGTAATTTAATACAACGGGAATTAATTCCTGGTTATTAAAAGCATACGCCACATCCTCTACTTCAACTTCCTTTTGCATTAAGACTCGCGCAGGGCGACCAGCTACAGATGGGCCATAAATTATAATCTTTACTTTCAAATGCGCGATCAAGATATCTTTTGGTAATACTGTCTTCACAGCCGTTGGGCTGACATTGGTATAAATAAATCTTTTATGCATGCTATCTAGTCCGCTACTTAATAAAAGACCATTATTTGTTTCCAAACCCTGTAACTGTAAACCTCTTGCGTTCCTAATATAACCCTCAGAAAATGCAAAAGAAACTCCTTCCTTAGGCGTAACATTTGAAGAACGATTCGTTATCAAAACGCCTAGCTCTATTAATCTAGTATTCAAGGATATTGCACCTTTAGTCTGGGCATCCACAGGAATTAATTGAAAATCAAAACTGTATTGGGGCGCTACGCATATTTCAGTGTCTGCGCCTTGAACAGATTGAGTGACTATAATACATGCACTACAAAGTATAAAAAACAAAAGAAATCTTTTCATATATTCTCCAATTTTAAATGACCATTTTAAAGAAAGTATACTTCATAACCTTAAAAAGTGCCAATAAAACTGGGTTTGCAATTCTCACAATCATGGTGAAACGCTTTGAAGACTTGCATTTGCCAACCTCACCACGTACAATACCGGCATGTCTAAAGTCCCATTTTTATCCATTGTCTTTTCATTTCGCAATGAGGCTGATGTCCTAACAGAACTCATCACCCGCGTCCGGACTGTTTTGTCTAAAGAAAAATCTGCGGGCCACATATCCGGCCATGAGCTCATTTTTGTCAATGATGCCTCTGACGATGCTTCCGAAACAATACTCAAGAATCTAAACCTGGGTGCCAATGATATCCGCATCCTGACCATGTCGCGCACCTTTGGGGTTGCCCCCTGTGTCATGGCCGGCTTTGCTCACACCAAGGGCGATGCTGTCATTTACATGGATGCTGATTTACAGGACCCGCCGGAGGTAATCCCCTCCATGATTGCGGCATGGCAAAACGCGCAGGAACCTGTTGATGTCGTGCATACCGTGCGCCAACAACGCCTGGGCGAATCCAAATTCAAATTATTTGTCACGCGCATCGGCTATGCCATTCTTAACCGCTATTCTTCTGTTGCCATCCCTCGGGAAGCGGGTGATTTTAAATTATTAAGCCGTCGGGCCGTTGACCATGTTTTACAATTAAAGGAAAACCAACCCTTCATGCGCGGGCTGGTGTGCTGGATTGGGTTTAAACAAATCTTTGTCCCTTATCAACGCCAAGCACGGTTTGCTGGCAAGAGTAAATTCTTTGTCTTAAGCCAAAAAGTGATCAGCAATTTCTTCTCCTCCGCCATTGTTAATTTTTCCTCGGTGCCTTTAAAAATCGCCTCCTGGTGCGGGCTATGCTCCATTGTGCTCGACATTCTATTTATCATCCACACCTTAATCCAAAAATTTATGGGCACCGCCGTCCCTGGCTGGACCGCCATCATGATTGTGGTGTTATTCATCGGCGGGGTGCAATTGTTTTGCATTGGAATGATCGGCTTATACCTCAATGCCGTGCATGAGCAAAGCAAGATGCGGCCCAATTATATCATTGCCTCGACGTACGGATTTGACCCTAAGTCGTAGATTTAGCAGCTAACCGCACTTCTTCAAATTGATGCAATTGGGAATGAGGAGCAACTGGTGCTTGCGGCAGGGTGTTGCGGGTATAATTGCGTTTATCAATGCGCACAACCTTCTGGAAAATCTGCATAAACGTATACAGCGACTTGCCAAACGGCCAAATTTTCATATTGCAATAATTGCGCACCACAAAACCAATCAAATCAAAAGCTGCATTGGGCTGCCAGTAAATTAAATGCTTGGTGATTAATTTTCGTGTCAGCGGGAATAAATTAGCAACGGGTGCTAAAACCAGAATATTGCGATGGATCTGACGTTGACGGTCGGTGACGGTATTAAGCATGGATCCGGATTGCATGGAAATCGGAAAACTCTCGGCGAAATCATCCGTGCCTTTGACATATCCTTTTTGCTTGGAATATTCTCCCAGCGCTGTGCCTGGAAACGGGGTAAACACTGTAAATCCTGAATAAAAGGGCCCACAATCCAAGGTGAATTCCAGGGATTCTAAATCTTCTTTCAGCGTTGTTTCCGGTAAACCTAGAATGGTATTGCTAAATACCTTGATATCGTATTTGCGATAGAGGTCAAAGGCCTTTTTAATCGTCGCATCTGCCACATAACGGTCCAACACCTTGCGGCGCACATGCTCATTGCCGGATTCAATGCCTAACATGATAGAATGGCATCCGGCTTTTTTTAATGAGCTAATTAAAATCTCGCTCGCCAAATTCGGATGGATGAGAAAATAAAACGGCACGCCCACACGCTTAGGATATTTATCGCAAAATTCCTCGACCCATTCATCATATTTCATGACAAAGGTATCATCCCCAAAACGGACAAAATCCATACGGCCAAGGGCCTTGACCTGTTCTAATTCCTGGATCAAATTCTCGACGGAACGGCGCCTTAACACCTCTCCCTTGTCCTTGTGCATTTTGTTAAACGCACTATTAAAGCAGTACGAGCAGCTATACGGACAGCCGCGGGTGGCAAAAAACGATTTCATGGGAATATATTTAAACGGCACCAAATCTGCAACTAATTTGCGGTCTGCAAACGGCAAGGTATCTAAATCGTGGACTAAATTGCCCTGGGCATTCTTAAATGTTTTTGTATGAACATTGGGTAAGGCAGAAATATCGCGGCCGCGCAACAATCCTTCTAACAGGGGCGCAATAATCAAATCCCCTTCACCAACAACAACGGCATCGATCGGCCAGGTATCAACAATTTGTGGATAATACGTCGGGTGCGGGCCACCTGCAATGATGGGCATGCGTGGGTACCGGGCGCGGATGCCACGGATTAAAACATTAAAACCACCCGCTTCGGTAGACATGAATGAACAGGCAACTGCATCAATACGGTGCTCTTCTAATTTGCGCCAGACATCACCATCGTCAATGGCACAAATAAAGCTTTTATGGCCCCGGGCATTGGTAATGGCAGACAATTGCAATGTCCCCATCGGCTCAATGACTGAAAACGTATCAACGATGTATAGGATGTTCATGCGAGTTTGATTCTACCAATGAATACACTCTCAAGCAAAACAAAAAAGATAAAAATACTTAATAGCAAACCAAAGCAAAATAAACCGTAACTAATCCATGTCCTGACCCCATCATAAAAAGATAATGTAACTGTCGTATCTCCTTGAACATAAATGGCTTTGAGCCCTAAATACGTTTTATAAACAGGAGCTTCCTGGCCATTAACTAAAGCCTGCCAAGCTGGATGAAAAGAATCCGCATAGATAAGCCATGCCCCTGTTTCTGGGGCTGATACCTTAGCTGTCAGCTTATCTGTGGTAAATTTCTGGATAATCACATCCTCATATCTATTGCCCGTCTGATCCATCTGTGCACTTAACCGTAAAGCGAGTGGCCCTCCTTCTATAATGGCCGTATCATAAATGCCAGGCATTTGCTGCAAGAGCTGCATAACTTCTTCTCGACGTTCATACACAATAGCTTTGTGCACCAAACGCATTTTAGGCGCATAACATCCTAAGGCGCGCATCACATCTGGTTCCCGATTTTGTTTAAAGAAAGGATCCGGTGGATTACGCATGCCTCCTCTTAATACCACCATATCCATAATGCCTATGGGGATAAAATCAACACGTGCTTGCGGCCAGCACGGATCAAATTGGGCAAAACCATACAGGGTGGCATATTTCACATCATGTTCCAATTCTAAAAATGCATTCAGCGCCCGGGTATCTGTTGGCTGGCTTAAACGCTGGGGTTGATAGGTTAATTCATGCACCTGCCAGGTTTTTAAAGCAGATGCGTCCCATCGATGTGAGGCATTGCTTTGGGCAACGGCATATTGGAAGGAGAAAATATCCAAACAAAACACGGCCATGACTAAAATATTGGCATAACGCATCGATTTTTTTAAAACCATCCCAAGTAAAAGGATGATTGCCAAAGCAATGTATAAGATGAAACGAAAACCCTGGGAGGTAAATGTAAACATGCTGCTTTGATCTGTTGCCGTGTACATCTGTTTAATCCACGTTGCAGAAATTCCAAAAGCATCGACGCAAAAAAAGACAATGCCAATCGCCGCCCACAATACTATGGTCTTATGTTTAAAGGACATCGACCAAAGACGGTCCAAACCATATCCAGCCGCCAATAAAAATACAATTTTAATAAAGCCATACATATGCCCGATATCCCTAAAATAGGACATGCCGGGAAGAAAATATGCCACCGTCGATCCTATGCCCCTAAATGATAAAACCATCAAGGCAATAAACATGACGAGCAAGCTTTTAAAATACACATCCTTTTCTTTTCTCACAGCCAGCCAAAACACCACCAGCGGCAAAAGCCCCAAATAAAATTCCACATGCCCAAACACCAGCCATTGAAAAACTTGAGGTAAGGTGGCATTGAAGGTCATGCCATAACTTAAGAATTCTAGCAAACCACTCTTTCCCCCTTCGCCCCGCTCTAAAAGGACGGCAAATTCCGTTACTCCCTTAAGTTGATAAAAAATAGCAAGAGCCAGAATAAAGAATACCGCAGCCGTTAGCATATTGGATTTTGATTTCTCAAGTAAGGCCCGTAGACATTCCCGACGCTGATAAAATAAAAATGCAGTAAAAAATAACAAGGCATAAGCCCATAAGAACACAAAGTATAAGCCGTTGCCCATCATCCACCCTAGAAACACAATCCCGCTTAGCCAGAAATACTGTGGCCTTTTGGTATCAAAAAATAAAACCAGGGCATACACAACCCAGGGAAACAGATAATAAATATGAAAATTCAAATCAATATTGGCTGTCCAGTTCATTGCTGCCATGCCACTTAAACAAATGGCGATTGGCGTTAACCGGTGCGAAAATAATCGTTGGCTTAATAGGTAAAGCCCACCGATAAAAACAATTTGTTCAGTCATCATTAAACATTTAAATACCCATAGCACATCGGTAATATGTAGCAAACGGCCAACAACAAGAAACACATAACTCATGGGGGTTAAATCCATCATTTGCCAATAATGGCTGGGCATGCCAAGGACGTGGTACGGGAACCATTGCGGGATGGCGCCGTGGAAAAAGAATTCATTATAGAAGAAATGGAAAATCTCCACCTTCATTAAACTATCCGCGGTAGGCACAAACCCTGGTCGAAAAACCCAACTGCCAGCAATTGCCAGTACCGCCAGCAAAATAAGAATATCCTTCTTTTTATTCATTTCTTTTCATAGCCACCAAGAAACGGCCTTGGGCATAGGTTTGATAATGGTCCTGGATATACCCTAATATCGGCAAGAGCTCCGGATAGACATAACGGAATGTCGACGGGATTTCCTTGGTATTTAAAATCTTCTCCATAAACACATAGGCAGGTTTTTGTTGTTCTAATTGCTGTAACGTTTTTTCAACACGATGGACCATCCATAAGGAGGT
>CAZHGK010000015.1:0-20909 GCA_964532095.1 uncultured Planctomycetales bacterium
GCGATGAGGATTATCGAAGATACTCCTTGGCGTCGGTCATTGCAGCAAAAAGGATTAGCCAGGGCCAGAGAATTTTCTTTTGATGCCACGGCACAAAAAACGTTAGCCTTATATCAGGAAGTTTATGGAATGAATGGCTACACCCATCCCTAACAATTTAGTATCGATTGTTATTCCTACCTATAATCGGCCGACATCCCTTGCCCGAGCCATCCATAGTGTTTTACGGCAAACATACCAGAATTTGGAAATCATCGTCGTAGATGACGGGACAAACCCCGAAACAGCAGCTGTTGTGCAATCATTTAAAACGGCTATTCCCATTGTTTATATTAGAAATGACCGTAATCTGGGGGTTGCCACATCCCGTAATGTGGGCATGAAAACAGCTGAAGGCAGCTATATTGCCTTGCTCGATGACGACGATGAGTTCTTGGAAAGTAAAATTGAACGGCAACTCAATGTGGCTTTATCATTAAAGGAAAAAGCGCTGATTGTGTGCAATGGATACGCAGGCAGTGATCGCGGGCACAGTTATCAGTACGATATTCATAAACCTAGCGGCTATATCCCCAGCTCAAAACATATTTTCCCAGTGCGCCATGGGTTGCCAACCCCATCGTCATGGTTTTTTCATCGGGAGCTTATGGAAGCGGTAGGGTGTTTTGATGAGCAAATTCCCCGTTGGGAAGATACAGAATGTTGTGTGCGGCTGATGATGCAATTTCCCGTGTATATGATCAATGAATTATTAGTCAGGTGGCATACCTCGCCAGATTCATTTACCTATGGCCCCAATTCAGGATTAAATGAGCCAGATGTGAGGGCAAGGATTTATTTCTTAAACAAACATTTTGACTTGATGCGAAAAGACAGGGAATATGCCTACCGATTTTGCTGGGCGCTGGCTAAGGATTTGCGTAAAATGGGAAAGCCCAAAGAAGCTAAAGAATATTTTAGGAAGGCGTTTTTTATAAAACCGTATAAAATTGAAGCATTAGCCAATTCTTTATGAGGTAAAAGTCATTATGATTGAACGAGATAAAGAGTTTTTTATCAATTATCCGATTTTTCTTAAATATAAAACCCATTTTGATTTGTTTAAGACCAAGCGGGTTAAGTCATTAAAATTGGTTAATATCAATGAGCGCATTGTGGAAGTCCCGTTTGCCATCCAGGCCTTGGCAGATTTAGCACCGTCTTCAAAGGTATTAGATTTAGGATGCACAGAAAGCATTTTGCCGCTTAATCTGGCCACCTTAGGGTATCAGGTTACAGGGGTAGATTTCAGGCCTTATCCTTATAAGCACCCTAATTTGAAGGTAGAGCAAGCAGATATTTTAAAATTGCCATATAGCGACGGATCGTTTGATGCTGTGTGTGCGATTTCTACACTGGAACATATTGGCTTGGGAGCGTATACTGATCCTTTAGTTTATGATAAACCAGATCTAGTGGCTATCCGACAAATAAACCGTGTGCTTAAAAAAGGTGGTATTTTTATTTTAACCGTGCCTTTTGGTCAGCCATCCATCAATCATCACCAACGGGTGTACGATCAACAAATCTTGCTGCATTTGTTAGAAGGTTTTGATATTTGCCAGATGGATGCTTTAAAGAAAGTGAGTTTACGTAGCGACGGCCGGGATATGTATTGGGTAAAGGTGCCGGTGAGCGAGGCTTTAAACATTGCCTCAAGCGATACCACGAATGCGGTGTGTTTAATTAAGGCGATCAAAAAATAAATATGGGTATATCTGCTGTTGTTTTAACTAAAAATGAAGAACATCGGATCCGTCGCTGCTTGGACTCCTTAAAGAGCTGGGTGGATGAGATCGTCGTGGTGGATGATGAGTCCACGGATAATACGGTTGCCATTGCCAAAGAATATGGGGCGCGTGTCATTGTCCATCCTTTAAATAAAGCCTTTGATGCGCAGCGTAACCGCAGCTTGGCAGCAGCAACCCAAGAATGGGTGATCCAAATTGATGCGGATGAAGTAGTGCCTCCGTCAACAGCCGAGGCAATTAAAGCGGCCATTAACAATCAAAACGAATATATTGCCTTTGAGTTATTATGGCGGGATTGTATTTGGGATATGCCTTTAAACCATGTGGGTGGTTCGTATAAGCTTCGCCTTTTTAAACGATCAGCAGCCAGTTATAAGGGCAATATCCATGAACGTTTGATTATGACGGGCAATACGGGGCGCATTGCTTCTCCCGTATGGAATTATGCAGTTCCGTCGGTGAGTTCCATGTTGGCAAAGCACAATGTGTACACCGATATGGAGGTGGAAGGATTTTTGGCGGCGCATCCACAGTTGACCGTGGCCCAACTTAAGAAAGATATTATTTTTAAGACGGTAAAAACATTTTATAAGCATTATTTTAAGAATGGCGGCAGAAAAGACGGCACTGCTGGTTTTGTCTGGTGCGTCATTCACACCATCTATCCGTTAGTTTTAAGACTTAAAGCGTTAGAGCGTTTGGAAAACAAATGAAAATCAGTGCTTTTACCATTGTCCGCAATGCCCTTAACTTGCATTATCCGTTAGAAGCTTCCATACGTTCTGTCTTGCCGATTTGTGATGAGTTTATTGTCAATGTAGGGCAGGGGGATGATGGCACGCTGGACTTGGTTAAAAGCATTAACTCTCCTAAGATAAAAATTATTGAGACGCAGTGGGATTTTTCAAAAAAAGAACAGGTATTATCCCAACAGACCAATGTCGCCCTTAAACACTGCACAGGTACCTGGGCTTTTTATATCCAGGCAGATGAGGTAATCCACGAGGAGGATTTACCAAAGATTGTTACGGCGATGAAGAAATTTGAACATGATCCCCATGTTGATGCCTTGCGTTTTTGGTGGTTTCATTTTTATGGCAGTTATTACCGTTACCGGATCGACAAGGGTTGGTACCAAAAACAGGACCGGATCATCCGCAATAATGGCAGCATTGAATCTTTTGGCGATGCCTTTGCTTTTCGCCGCAAGGATGGCAAGCCGCTAAAGGTAAAAAATACCAATAGTTTTGTTTACCATTATGGCTGGGTGTTTACCCCTGAGGTGATGGCGCAGCGACGGATTAATTCAGGGCAGATTTGGCAGCATGATCGCACGAAAGAGCAGGCAACAGGCCGGTATGAGTTTGGGGATTTGCACCGTTTCCCTATTTATTTTGGTCGCCATCCTAAGGTGATGGACCAATTAATCAACACCCACCAAGCCAGCCAGGAAGATGCGGCGTATATTAGGCGCAAGCACTGGTTTAATCCGTTATGGGTATTTCATATCCGTTATAAAACCGGGCGGCGGGTATCACAAACCCTTGTATGAAAAAAATTCTTATTATTAATCCTTTTGGTATCGGTGATGTGCTTTTTACGACGCCCGTCATTACGGCGCTTAAAGCCCATGATAAAGATATTGAAATTAGTTATTTTGTTAATCGTCGGTGTGAAGGATTTGTACGTAATTATCCTCAAATTGCCAAAGTTTTTGTCTATGAACAAAGTGAATTTAAAGCGCTTTATAAGAAAAGCCCCATTGCCTTTATTTTTGCCTGGAAAAAACTTATTGATGATATCCGTCGAGAAGGGTTTGATGTAGCGCTGGACTGTTCATTAAATACCATGTACGGCTTTATGGCAGCAGCTGCAGGAATCCCGCAAAGGATCGGCTTTGATTATAAGAATCGGGGACGGTTTTTAACCAAGAAAATATTTTTTGAAGGATATGATGACAAGCATGTGATTGAGTATTACCTCGATTTGCTTAAATGTATCGGGATAGCCCCCCCGGCACAGTGCAAACCTTTTATGCCTATCTTAAAGCAGGATATCCAATGGGCAGATCAGTGGATTAATGCAGCCGGGATTGAGAAAGGCAAGGCTTTAGTGGCGGTGGTCCCAGGGGGTGGGGCCAGTTGGGGCCAAGAGGCCAGAAAAAAACGTTGGCCAATAGAGGCGTATACGGATTTAGTCGACAAAATTATTGAAAATTACGACCCTGCCATTATACTGATGGGTGATCGAAATGATGTTGATTTGTGTCAGCACTTGACCCGTCTAGCGCATTTTCCCGTTTATAATGCCGCTGGTCAAACAACGGTCACTCAAATGGCAGCTTTAATGTCCCGTTGCCGCTTTGTCATTGTTAATGATGGGGGGCCGCTTCATATAGCGGGTGCCAGTGGGGTTACCACGGTATCTGTATTTGGCCCAGTGGATGAACGTGTGTATGGGCCATATCCGATCCAAGCGCATACGGTTGTTAAAGCCCATTTGCCTTGCCAGCCGTGTTACCGGCGTTTTCGCATGACGAATTGCACACATTTAACTTGCATCAAGGATGTTTCTGTCGACGATGTTTATAATAAAGTGAAAGGTCTATTATGAGTATCCCGTTTGTTGATTTTAAAGAGCAAAACCGTTTAATTAAAGATGAGGTTGATTTAGGGTTTAAGAAGGTTTTTGAAAAAGGCGATTATATCTTAGGCGAGCAAGCCAAGATTTTTGAACAAGAATTTGCCAAATATTGCGAAGTGCAGTACTCCGTCGGTGTTAATTCCGGAACGGATGCCTTGCATTTGGCGCTTTTGGCTATGGATATTCAAGATGGGGATGAGGTGATTGTACCGACCCATACCTTCATTGCCACTGCCTTATGCGTATCCTTCTGCCGCGCCAAACCCGTGTTTGTGGATATTGAACCGCAAACCTACAATATGGATACTGCGGCGCTTAAAAAATTAATTACCAAAAAAACCAAGGCCATTATTGCCGTGCATTTATATGGCCAGCCAGCGAATATGGATGAGATCAATGCCATAGCCAAGGCAAATGGTATTAAGGTGGTTGAAGATGCTGCCCAGGCACATGGGTCCAGGTATAAGGGCAAGCGTGTGGGATCTTTGGGAGATGTGGCTTGCTTTAGTTTTTATCCGACGAAAAGTTTAGGTGCCTGCGGGGATGCAGGGATGATTGTGACCAACAATAAAGCCATTTATGAAAAAGCATTGATGCTGCGCGATTATGGTCGTCAGGGACGGTATGAGCATAAAATTAAAGGGACTAATTCTCGTCTAGACACCATGCAGGCCGTGGTCTTAAATGCAAAGTTAAAACATTTAGACACCTGGAATAAAATGCGCGCTGACCATGCGGCATATTATGCCCAATTGCTAAAACCCTTAAGCGGGGTGATTGCACCAATTACGCTTCCTGACCGTACCCATGTTTTTCAAACCTATGCCATACGTTCATCCAAAAGAGATGCCATCATTGAGCATATGAAAACCAAGGGTATTCATGCCTTAATCCATTACCCGATTCCCTTGCATTTGCAAGAGGCTTATGCAGATTTAGGCTATAAGCGTGGAGATTTTCCTGTTTCGGAAAAAGTTGCTGGGGAAATTATGAGCTTACCCATGTTCCCGCACATGACACAAACCCAAATTGAACAGGTGGTCGCCGTCTTAAAGGAAGCTTTAAAATGAGCATTTTAAAGGCACAGACAATCGCACAATGGTCTGATCGCGCATTGTTATTCTGTTTGCTTATAACGCTTTTCTTTCTGCCGATGTCCATTGCCATCATTGAAAGCTTCTCCGTTGCCATGCTGGTGTTTTTTGTTTTTAAGAAGGTGGCCAACAAATCTTTTAAAATATTCGTCGATACGCCATTAAATTGTGCCTTGATCGCCATGTGTGTGGCGATTATTTTAAGTGCTTTTTTTGGTGTTGACTATCACATGGCTATTAAGAAATTCTTTGGCAAATTCTTACAATTGGTGCTGTTGTATTTTGTGGTGATTGAAACAGTCCGTACCCCCCAACGCCTGCGTTGGATTATGAATATTTTACTTTTGTCGGCGACCTTGGTTATTACGGACGCCCTCTGGCAATATTTTGGTAAACAGAGTTTTGTGCTTCATAAAACCTTTGATGGTCGCATTAATGGGGTTTTTGGCCATGCCAATGATTTAGGGACCTATCTGACAACCATCATTCCTATTGTGTGGGCAGCATTGTCTTTTTATCCGAGGGCTTTAATCATGGCCATGCTTGCGGCAGCTGTTGCCGCCCTAGGTTTAACATTTTCCCGTGGGGGATGGATGGCTTTCCTTGTTGGAACAGGAACATTAAGTGCAATGACTTTTAATGTAAGGAAATTCTTTTTAACATTGGTTATTATTATTTTGTTTTTATTCGGATTCTTTTATTTTGCCAGGGATGCCCGTCAAAATGAAACTGCGAAAGAAATAAAAAGCAGTAATCCCGTTGTTGAGCTTGTTAATTTCTTTGGTTTTGCCAGCCGTATCCCTTATTGGAAATCTGCATCGACCGTCGTGGCCAATTATCCGGTTTTTGGTTGTGGGTATAACGGGTATGTCAACACGGCAAAAAGGCTTACATTGCCCCCGTATGAATATCCCCACAATGTATTTTTACATATTGCCTCTGAAACTGGCTTGGTTGGTTTAGCCGCATTCCTTTGGCTTTTAGTAGCGTATTTTTATAGCTGTTTTACCTATATCCGTCGGGTAAAAGATGCGCAGGCTCGGCGATTGACCGTAGGGTTTATGGTGGCTTTTTTATGTTTTATCGTACATAGTTCTGTAGATACGGCATATACATCCATTCAGCTTAGCACCTTGATGTGGTTTGTTCTTGGGTTAGGGATAGCCGTGCAAAACATGTATCCAATACAAGAGAGGGAGAAATAATGACCTTACCTTTAAGTATGGTGATCATTGCCAAAAACGAACGTTTGCGTATTGAAGATTGTATTAAAAGTGCCTATGGTTGGGCAGATGAAATTATTATCATGGATGATGAAAGCACCGATAATACAAGGGAACTTGCTTCTAAATATACGAATAAGATTTTTATCCGTAAGATGGAATTGGAAGGCAAGCAAAGGAATTTTGGCGCTGCCCAGGCAAAGCATAACTGGGTGATGATGCTCGACTGTGATGAACGTTTAACTGATGAATTAAAAAAGGAAATTGAAGGGGTTGTTACCAATACGGAGTCGAAGGTGGTGGCAGCCTGGGTGCCTAAGAATAATTATTTAGGGCATGTTCAGTTAGAGCATGGAGGTTGGTCTAATCCGCATATCCGTTTATATGACCGTCGGTATGCCCGTTGGAGCGAGTCGCCGCAGGATGTAGTCCATCCTGGGTTTAAAATCGATTCTGGCTATCAAGGCACGACTTTAAAAAATCGCATGATTCATTATAATTTTGCCAATGTGGAAGATATGATGGCTAAGATTAATCGCTATTCCACCTTGGAAGCTATTAAATGGTACCGGGATGGACGTAAAATGCCATTTGGTAAGGCTATGTGGCGTTTTGTTGATCGTTTTTTCCGTCGGTATATCGGTAAAAAAGGATATAAAGATGGTTTTTATGGATATGTGGCAGCAGTGATCAGCAGTGTTTCCGAACTTGCTTCCTATGCCAAATATCGAGAAATTAAAGAGACGGGCGCATATATTGATCGCTATAAGGAACAAGGGACCTCATGAGTTTTTATAAGAGCAAGTTTTACCATGAATTCTTAAGCCGTATTTCAACAACGATTAAGACCATCAGGCGTAATTTTAAAAACACCAAGTTTGAGCCGGAAGTGGATATGCTTCCCTTGTTTATCGATAAGTCAGATGTGTGCATTGATGTTGGCGGCGCATATGGACGTTATGCCTTGCCTCTATCTCGGATGGTGGGCAAGGAAGGGAAGATTTACAGTTTTGAACCAGGCAAATATAGTTTTGATGTGCTTTCGTTTATTAAATTTTTTCATCGCCTCAACAATGTCATAATTAATAAATTAGCTTTGTCCGACCATGAAGGTAAAATTAACCTTTGTGCCCCTGTTAAAGAAACAGGAAAGGTGGGGGCTTCGATGGCCTATATTTCCAAGGAAGAAAAAGCCAATAGCTTTACGGAAACCGTGCAGATGACAACCTTGGATATTTTTATTGCTAAAAACAATATCCAAAAGGTTGATTTTATTAAATGTGATACGGAAGGCTCTGAACTTTTAGTTTATCGTGGGGCGCAAAAGACCATTGATGCCTATCACCCAACGGTGTTAAGTGAGGTAGAAGCAGGGAATTTGCAACGCTTTGGCCATACATTAAAAGACCTCCAGGATTTTTTTTTAAACCGAGACTATAGGATTTTTACTTTACGTCAGGGTCGTCTAAGTCTTCAAGAAAGCATTACGACAGATGGCAATTATTTCTTTGTGCATGCATCGAAAATGGAAGATATTAAACAATGAAGCTTGTGTTTTTAGATAGAGATGGTGTAATTAATCAGTTTCCAGGCAATGGAAATTATGTTACAAAGATTAAGGAATTTCATTTTATTCCTGGTGCATTGGCCGCAATTAAAGAATTAACGGATAAGAAATTTTATATTTTTGTTATTTCTAATCAGGCAGGTGTGGGTAAGGGTGTTTATTCGCTGGACAAATTAAAGCGCATTAATGCTCACATGATCAAACATGTAGAGCGGGCGGGTGGAAAAATTCGTAAGAGTTTTTATTGTACCCATCGGTCTGATGCAGGATGTGATTGCCGTAAGCCTGGCATTGGGCTTTTAAAAAAGGCGCTTAAATCATTAAATAAAACCATTTCCCATGCGCAAAAAGCTTTTTTTGTCGGAGACACTGAAGGGGATATTAAAACAGGGCATAATGCCGGTTGCAAGACGATTTTTGTGCTTTCCGGAAGAGAAGATCGTCGGTATATGCGTAAGTGGACGGTCAAGCCAGATTTTATAGCCCGTGATTTAACTGAAGCTGTGGAGATTATCAATAATGAACATTTGCGTCATTCACGCAACAGCAGGCGCCGGTCATAAGAAAGCTGCAGAAGCTATTTATAATGGTTTAAAGGCAGCGGGCGAATCTGTGGTTATTGTTGATGCCCTTGATTATACAAATCCATTCTTTAAGCATTCGTATCCCACATCCTATGTGTTCTTAGTAACCAACCTGCCGCATGCCTGGCAATTTTTCTTTTACTTTTTGGATATCCCGTACCTGCAACCCTTGGTGTATCTTATCCGTCGGATCTACAATGGGATTAATACCATTGCTTTGCAAAAATGGGTGGTGGCGCAAAATTTCGATGTGATTGTGTGCACCCATTTTATGTCTGCCCAAGTGATTGGTTTGATGAAGAAACAAGGAAGGATTAAAGCCAAGGTGATTTGCGCAGTTACTGATTTTGATGTGCATCGCATTTGGGTTAATCCAGGGATTGATTATTATACCGTGGCGTGTGATTTTACCCGGGATAAGGTGATTGGTTTAGGGATTGATCCTGCGTGTGTGCATGTCACTGGAATACCGACGGATGAGCGTTTTGGTCAAAGTTATGACCGTGCTGCCTTGCGTCGGAAATTGGGTTGGGATGAAAAGGCATTTACGGTTCTTATTGCCACAGGATCATTTGGGATGGGGCCTATTAAGGAATTAATTGACGGGTTAGGGGACCATCAATTGGCGGTTGTCTGTGGGCATAATAAGGATTTGTACCAGTCTTTGTCGTCGAAGTCCAATGCCCGGACGCATATTTTAGGATTGGTGAATAACATGTATGAATTAATGGCTGCCAGTGATGTGATGGTGACTAAGCCAGGAGGGTTGTCTGTGGCTGAGGCATTGTCTGTTGGTTTGCCGATGGTTTTCTTTAGTGCTATCCCTGGTCAGGAAACAGGGAATATTCGTGTCCTTAAAAGTTATGGCGCAGGGGATGACCAGCAAGCTGTGCCTGATATTATCCGCACCATTAGCCAGTTTAGCAGCGACGATAAATTATTGGATGAGCGTAAGTCCAATATGGCGGTATTATCCAAACCCCATTCTGTTCGAGACATCATTCGCGTTATTCATGGTTAGAACATTTGTTTCATTGTTTAACTTTGATGGGTCTGGTCAAGATTCTTTCAGGCCTCACACCCCCCATCCCCCACAACACATGCACGTCGCTTGTTTTGCGGGAAGGTTTGTGGTTAAAAGCTGTATGTTGGATTAGGGGTGGCATGTGGTGGGGGTAGTTCGGCCTTCAAGAACTTGCCCAAAGCCCCATCTTCGATATGAATGAAACAAATTTATTATGCGGTAAAGCTTGAACCGGTGTTGTGGAGACGAACAATCAGACGTTTTTTGCCAAAAGTTTACGAAGGCTTACAGATTGGGTGTAGCGACCCGCTTTATTGGAGCGTTCTTGGCTGATGTCTTTGCTCACCACCCAAGCTGTAAACTGAAGTAAACGGCAAAAATACGTCGTGAGGCGTAACAATAACGGGCAAGCTTTACGGTCCACAATAAAATGAACAAAGAAATATTTGCCCAAGTGATTTTTGATTTGCCCCTCGATGGCCCATTTGATTACAGCGTGCCCGAAGAATTCCAGTCGACCATCAAGCCGGGTATGCGCGTTAAAGCGCCCCTGGGCCGTGCCATTGCCGTCGGTATTATCACCCAACTTTCTAATCAAACTGAAATCAGTCCTGTTAAGCCAATCCTAAACCTGTTAGATCAGGTACCCGTATTAGAAGAATGGCAGATCGCTTTGTCTGCCGATATCGCTGGCTATTATGGATGTAGCACCGGGCAGGCAGCGTTTATGATGTTGCCATCCTTGTTGCGCTCAGGCCGTGTGCTCGAACAACAGGTAGGGAAATCATCGACGGAGTTTAAGAAATTTGAACAACAGTATGTGTATGAACCTAATGGCACTATTTTGCCAGCAGCAGTTGGGGCAGCCATCGAGCGCACGGTTAAGGCCAAAGAGCGCGTTTTGATCTTAGTGCCTGACATTTTTAAGTTAGAACGCATCAAGGTTTTATTGGACCGGCATTTAAAAGCGGTGCCCATTTTCTATCAGCATGATGTGACTTTAAAAAAAGAGCTGGAAGAATGGCAAGCTGTCCGTCGGGGAGAATGGCCTATTGTCGTTGGTATGCGCTCTGCCATTTTTGCACCTATTCCTTCGTTAGGTTTGATCGTCATGACCGATGAAGGCGACAGTTCTTACCAGCAAGAACAAACCCCGCGGTATCAAACGCGCCAGGTGGCTTTGATGCGTGCCAAGGCTCAAGGCATTTGTGTGATGATGACTGGTGCAAGCCCGACGGTAGAAGCAGTGCACGAATTTAAAATTCCTTTATCTCAGGCGCCCGTCAAGGCAGCCACTGTTGTCGATACCAGCAATTATAAATTTTTAACCAAGGGGATTATTTCCCCGGTTGTTTTAAATGCCTTAGAAGCAGCGCTTAAAAAAAAGCAGGCGGCCTTGGTGGTGTTAAATCGGGAAGGTTTGTATGCCACCACCCGATGCATTGACTGTGGCATTACGCTTGAATGCCCCCATTGTTTAAGCCCGGTCGTTTTTAGCCGCGTGCATAAACATTATGCCTGCCGGCATTGTTCCCATACCTTGGCTGCAGATACCAGCTGTTCCAAATGCCATAAAACCAACTGGCGTTCGATGGGCATTGGCATAGAGCGGGTACAAACCATGCTGCAGGAAATTTTTCCGACGATTAGGATGGCCATGTTTTCCCGGTCCACAGATAAGCTTTTGCCGCAAGCGGATATCGTGGTAGCTACCCAGGCCATTACCCGTTTTAGTGGAAGCTGGCAGCCGGCTGTGGTTGTGCTATTAGATTTAGATGCCTCACTTAACCGGATGGATTTAAATGGTTCCTACCGGGCATGGAGCCTAACGGTGGCCTTAAAGAATATGGCCCAGCAGCAGTTTATCGTGCAAACCCGCAATCCCCATCATCCTGTTGCTAAAGCGCTTTCTTGTGGTCTACCACCGGTATTTTATGAGGAAGAACTGAAATTGCGTAAGGAGTTAGGGGCGTCTCCGTTTGGCCATTGGGTGGTTGTCCGGGCTAGGGCTCAAAACTTAAAATCGGTGCAGGGGTTTATGTCAGAGTTTTATAAGGGATTGCAGTCTACTATAAAGGGGGCAACATGCACCGAGCCTATGGCGGACTGGCCAGCGAAGTTAAGGGACCAGCACCGTCTGCGCCTACAGGTGCAAGGAAGCCATATTTATGATATGCTTAAGTATATAAGGCAAGCGGTAGCTGGCGTCAAAAACCGTAGCCGGGTAACATTCACGTTGGATGTAGACGCCTAAAGGCAGGATGTCATGCGTATCGTTTTTTTTGGCAGTGATGACTTTGCCGCCGTGCATTTAGAGCGGTTACTTAAGACATCACATCAAGTAGTTGGTTGTGTAACCCCGCCGGACAAGCCTCAAGGCCGGGGGATGAAAATCACTGTTTCTCCTGTCAAAGTTCTTGCCGACCAATTTAAAATCAATTCAATCCAGCCGGATAGCTTAAAAACAGATGCTGTGGAACGTGCTTTGATAGCGTTTGATGCGGATATATTTGTCGTCGTTGCTTATGGCAAAATCCTGCCACCAGCCATTTTAGCAATCCCTAAGAAAATGTGTTTGAATGTGCATGGCTCATTATTGCCCCGTTACCGTGGAGCAGCCCCGATCCAATGGGCGATTATTGACGGTTGCCCGTCGACAGGTGTCACTGTGCAAAAAATGGCAGCAGAATTGGATGCCGGAGATATCATTGCCCAGCAGTCGATCGCCATTACAGCGACCACAACTGCCGGTGATTTGCGTCTGGCTATGGCGCCATTGGGAGCTAAGCTTTTATGCCAGGTTATTGATGATATCACCCACGATAGTTTTACTTTAATTTCTCAAGACGAGACTCATGTGACCTACGCACCTAAATTAACAAAGGACATGGGGTCCATCGATTGGACAAAATCTGCTTCGGATATTGTGCATTGGGTCCATGGCTTGCAACCCTGGCCAGGAGCATTTACGTTTTTTAAAGACCGTATGGTTAAGATCATCAATGCCCATGAGGATGCGGGCTTTGGAAAGCCGGGAGAAATTGTTTCCGTCGATAAAAATGGTATTAGCGTCGGGACTGGAGAAGGGATGGTTGTTTTAACGAGTTTGCAACCCCAGGCAGGACGCGTTATGTCGGCGTGGGATTTTGCCTGTGGGTATCGTTTAAGGCCTAAAGATTATTTGCGTGCTTTGTAAAATTTGGCCCCAATAAAAATATATTTAATCCAGCTCGCACCTTTTAGGTTTCCTGTGTTATAATTTTCAAATGCCAGAGATTCGTAAAGACCCTATAGTTAACCGCTGGGTTATTGTTGCAACCGAGCGTGCCCGCCGCCCAGGCGGATTCGTAGATCCTGTCAGTCACGAGACTCCACAGAAAGATTGTCCTTTTTGCCATGGCACAGAGCAGCCTGTTTATACAGCTCCATCCAAGGATGGCCATTTACCGTGGTCGGTAAAGGTTGTGACCAGCGGCACCCCTTTTTTTAAGCCCGGCGAAGTTTTTCAGCGCAATACACGTGGCCTATATGATTCTGGTCATAGCTATGGCGCCCACGAAGTTGTTATTGAAACCCCTGATCATGTGGCTAATATGGCAGATTTGCCTGTTAGCCAAATCCAACAAGTTTTTGAAACATACGCGATGCGCATGCGCCATTATGCCGCAGATCCGCAAATCCGTTATGTCTTAGCATATAAGAATCATGGGCTAGCTGCAGGTAGTCGTCCTATCGGGCATGCCCGTTCCCAGATCATGGCTGTTCCAGTCAATCCTATCCGCGTCAAAGATAAATTGGCAGGTGCGAAACGTTATTTTGATTTTCATGAACGTTGTGTGTTTTGTGATTTGATTAAGCAGGAAATGGCTGATGGTAAGCGCGTGCTGATGGAAAACAAGAGCTTTGTGGTGTTGATGCCCTTTGCCTCACGGTTTCCTTTTGAATTGATGATTTTGCCTAAAACGCATAATTGCCATTATGTCAACGGCGTTGTTGGGCATGAGGCTGATTTGGCCGAGATTATGAAAAAAGTTTTGATGACGATCAAGCTTGGGCTTAATGACCCATCTTATAATTTTGTTATTCATTCAGCACCGACAAAACCATATCCGAATATTATTGAAGATTACCATTGGCATATTGAATTAATGCCGCGTTTAACGCGTGTCGCTGGTTTTGAACGTGGGACAGGGTTTTATATTAATCCGATCCCGCCGGAAATGACTACGCAATTTTTAAAGGAAGTTAAAATTTAGCATATGGCAGAATTAAGGCGTGATCCTCTAGTTGGACGTTGGGTTGTTATTGATACGGATAATCTTAAAGGGCCTGCAGATTTCCCTAAAGACGATAATTCGATTAAGCGTGCGGCTATTTGTCCTTTTTGTCCCGGACGCGAGCATTTAACCCCAGAAGAAGTTAGCGCCTTTCGTCCGTTGACGAGCAAGGCGAATGCTCCGGACTGGACCGTGCGTGCCTTTCCTAATAAATTTCCTGCGTTATCTCCCGACGGGTTTTTGGCAAAAGAGGGGATTGGGATTTTTGACCAGATCAGCGGGGTTGGGGCCCATGAAATTATTGTGGAAACACCTGACCACCATAAGAAATTGGCGGATTTGTCTGTCGATGAATTAGCCCAGGTCATTGCCCAATACCAGGAGCGCTACCGCCAGTTGTCCATGGATAAAAGATTTAGATATGTTTTGATTTTTAAGAATTTCGGGACGTCAGCAGGCGCTTCAGTGGAACATGAGCACAGCCAGATCATTGCCTTGCCCATGGTGCCCAAATCTGTTTTAGAAGAACTTCATGGGGCCCGTCAGTATTTCGAGCATCAGGACCGTTGCATTTTTTGCGATATGGTTGCCCAGGAATATAGTGATGGTGAGCGTTTGGTGGTTGACAATCAGGGCTTTGTGTCTTTTTGCCCGTATGCGCCACGGTATGCGTTTGAGACATGGGTTATGCCTCGTGCACATTATTCGGATTTTGCTACCCTGGATGCAGCGGGAATGCATGCCATGGCCGAGGTATTGTCAGGTGTATTGCGTCGGATGAAGAAAGTTTTATCGAACCCATCGTATAATTTTTATTTGCACACCGCACCTGTCAATTATAGCCATCCGCAAAGTTATCACTGGCATTTTGAGATCATTCCCAAATTGACCCGCAGCATTGGTTTTGAGTGGGGGACTGGCTTGCATATTGTCCCAACCTTCCCCAAGGACGCTGCCCGCTATTTAAGAGAAGCTTAGGGACAGTTATTAGGGACGGTTACCTATTTTGATTTTAAGGAAAACCCGAATTGGGTTTCTATACAAAATAGGTGACCGTCCCTAGTTCTAAAAGATATTGACAAACACAGCACAAGGGATATTATTTTAAGACTCATTATTAGGTAACAATAAATAAGACGGAGGTAGTTATGGCAGTCAAAGTAGGTATTAACGGTTTTGGTCGTATCGGTCGTATGGTGTTCCAAGCAATTTGTGATCAAGGGTTATTAGGTAAAGAGATTGATGTTGTTGCAGTTGTAGATGTGTCGACAGATGCAGAATATTTCGCCTATCAAATCAAGTATGATTCAGTCCATGGTCATTTCAAGCACAAGGTCGAAGCGATTAAAAGCGATGCATCCAAGCCAGAAGCAGATATTATTGTGGTTAATGGCCACAAGGTCAAATGTGTGGCAGCGACTAAAAATCCTGCAGAACTTCCCTGGAAGGCTTTAGGGGTTGATTTAGTCATTGAATCCACTGGCTTATTTACTGAAAGTGAAAAAGCCCAAGGCCATATCACCGCCGGTGCTAAGAAGGTTATTATTTCAGCGCCTGGCAAGGGCGATGTGAAAACCATTGTTATGGGTGTTAATGAGCAAGAATATGATGCAGGCAAGCACCATATCATTTCTAATGCCTCATGTACCACCAATTGTTTGGCTCCATTGGTTCATGTGTTATTAAAAGAAGGCATTGGGGTTGAAACAGGTTTGATGACCACCATTCACGCCTATACCGCAACCCAAAAAACTGTGGATGGCCCATCCAAGAAAGATTGGCGCGGTGGTCGTGCTGCTGCCATCAATACTATTCCGTCGACAACCGGTGCTGCCAAGGCTGTAGGTGAAGTTCTTCCTGCGACCAAAGGCAAGTTAACTGGGATGTCTTTCCGTGTTGCAACAGCAGATGTTTCCGTTGTTGATTTGACCTTCCGTTCTGTCAAAGACACGTCCATCGAAGAAATCGATGCGTTACTCAAGAAAGCTTCAGAAACCTATTTGAAAGATATTCTTGGCTATTGCAATGAAGAATTGGTTTCCACCGACTTCATTCATGACCCACGTTCTTCCATCTATGATTCTTTAGCGACAACCCAAAACAATCTTAAAGGTGAAAAGAGATTCTTTAAGATCGTTTCTTGGTATGATAATGAGTGGGGTTACTCAAATCGCGTCGTGGATTTGGTTCGTTATATCTCTAAGAAGTAGAATGAGTTACGAGAAATAAGGTGAGAACTAGGACAGCAGAAACGTTCAAAACAGCAACATTTTCTCACTTTTGACAGCAACATTTTCTCAAAAACCAGTTTAGTACCGTTACCAAAAAGGCCAGTTACGCTAACAACGTAGCTGGCCTTTTTATTGATAGAGGGAAAAAAGTATCATTGAGCAAAGAAAAGGCCCCACAGAGGCCTTAGAACTAAAAAGAAAGGCTTTTAAAGAGTGTTTAGCTTATTAATCTTTTCTTAACCTTCCTTTAATCTCCCATCTGATATCTTTATATCAAAAAAGGGGGTTCCTATGTCACACGAAAAATATCAAGAATGTATCGAGAAATGTAATAAATGTGCCATGATTTGCGAACATTGCGCAACAGAATGTCTTCATGAGAAAGATATAAGAATGTTAGCGCAGTGCATTGAATTAGACAGAGGGTGTGCAGAGGCTTGTCGTAGTGCGGCAGCGATTATGTCCCAAGGTTCGGAATTTGCCAGCCGTTTCTGTGCCTTATGTGCCGATGTTTGTCAGGCTTGTGGGGATGAATGTAATAAGCACAAACACATGGAACATTGTAAAGAATGCGCCAGGGTTTGCAATGAGTGTGCTGAAGCTTGTCGTGAAATGTCAGGGGCAAAAGTCTAATTGATGACAAGAGCATAATTTTATTGCCATTGTGTATTTTTGTGATACCTTGTAGATAAGGTATAAATTATGCTTAAAAAGTGTATTGCTTCTATACTTATTCTTCCATTCTTGGTTGTCCCCCTGTTTTGTTGCTGTGTGAAAACGGCGGAAGCGGGTACCACGGGGGTGGAGCATTGCAATGAATCCCAGGATGAACAGGAAACAACCCACGATCACGCCGATCATAACTCTTCTCATTCTTGCGATTGTCATTCCTATAGTACAGCGGCTGAGAATGCACCAACTGTCCATGTAGCGCTGTTGTCATTCTCAAATTTTTTTCCTGCAATAGATGTTGTGTCGCTCAAGTCAGTTGTCTATCCTAAAGGTTCTATGCGTCTTGCCTATTTGGGGCCACCCATAGGTAACGCATCTGCAGTCCCTCTTTACACGCTGTATCACTCTCTTCGCATTTGATACCAATTTCATAATTTCAATGCCCTTCGTGTGTCTTGTTATCGAAGGGTTTCTGTTTTTATTTGTCTAATTTTTTAAAATAACCAGGAGAAATACTATGAATACCAAATCGTTAATTTTAGCAGCAGCTATTTTAGGTTTATCTGGTGGGTATGTATTTGCCCATGAAGGGCATGATCACGGCAAAATGGTAGATGATAAACAAGCAGTTACAGATGTTACAAATAAAAAGGCAGTGGAAGTCGGCAATAAAATTTGTCCAGTAAGTGGAGATAAAATTCCCACTCCCGGTGAAAAGGGTACTATGGGAGATAAACCCGTTAAGTATGAATACAATGGAAAGATTTATAATCTTTGCTGCAAAATGTGCGTAAAGGATTTTAAGAAAAATCCTGAGAAGTATAGTGGCATTGCCGAGAAGGAAGTTAGCAATAATAAATAACCGGAGGGTCTATGGACAATTCTTTAATAGCACTATTGTATCCATTGCACCCAAAGCTTGTGCATTTCCCCATAGCGTTGCTAGTCAGCGCTATGGGGCTGCAAGCCCTGGGGGTACTTTTTAAGAGAGACTCCTGGTGTAAGGGAGCATGGATTATGTTTGTTTTAGGCGTTATAGCCATGCCTATCGTGGTCCTTTCCGGCCTTCAGGAGGCTGATCGGCTGAATTTACATCATCCGGTACTCACCCTTCATAAACAATTTGCTTTTGCCGCGATGTGGCTGTCTTTGGCAGCCCTGCCGATTCTTTGGCTGATCAGGCAAAAGAAATTCTTTAAAGTTTCGTTTTTAATATTGCTCATCGCCGTATCAGGATTATTGGCTTTGGCGGCACATCAGGGTGGGCGGATGGTTTACGAGTATGGAGTGGGCGTAAGCCAATAATTTAAGGATAAGAACTTATGAAAAGAATAACACTAACTCTATTAATGGGCTTGATGATAACCGGTCATGTTTATGCGGACACAAGTCCGATCAATCAGGTCAAGGGGCTTGTCAAAGACCAGACGGGCTATGAGGTCAAGACAAACAAAGAGGGTCAGGAAAATCTTAGCCGCACTTCCGAAGACTTACTGGCTCAAGCTTTGACAGAAGAAGCAGCTGTTAAGCTTGCACTGTTAAATAATCCTTCCGTCCAGGCAAACATGGTGGCTTTAGGCGTATCGCAAGCAGATATGCGTGAGGCAGGTCTTTTGCATAATCCGACGGTGAGATTTAGTTCCCGCACATCAAATGCAGAGGGGGCCAAACGCAATAATGAAATTGAGGTTAAACAAGATGTTCTCGAAATTTTGTTTTGGCCATTGCGTAAAAAGCAGGCGGGTACACGATTCAAGGCGGCGCAGTATGAGGCCGCAGGTAAAATCACAGACTTTGTCAAAGAAGTCCGGTTATTGTATTTAGATTGGCTGGCCTCCCGACATAAAAATGAATTGGCCCAAGATCATTTCAAGGCTGAGGAAGCAGCGCTTGAGATGTCTCATCGCCAAAGCCAAGCAGGAAACATCAATGATCTTCAACTGGCGGCAGCTAATGCTGCTTTTGGGAAGGCCAAGATTGAATGGCTTAAGACCCAGCAGGACGTTGAAGCATTCAAACAGCGTTTAAGGAGTATGCTTGGGTTAAAGCCGGATCAATTCTTTATGGAAGAACCAGCACAGATGCCGGATTTACCCAAAGAGAATATTGATTTAAAAGAGCTTGAGAAGCAGGTGTCTGATCATCGCCTGGATTTAGCCATGAAACGTCAAGAGATCAAGGCGTTGGAGCAGTCGGTTGGTTTGGCGGCAATGGGGGTCTTGCCGGATTTAGAAGTGGGTTATGACCAAGAGAGAGAAGCCAGTGGCGATACATTAAAAGGTATTGTCGTAGAAGGACAACTTTCCCTATTTAATCGTAACCAAGCCCGTCAAATGGGGCTTAAAGCTTCTATTGAAGTGTCTAAACATCAACTGGAAGCCATGGAGCAAGAAGACTTGCTTCAACTCCGCTTGGCGTATCAAAACCTAATGACCAGCCATAAGATTGTTGAGACATACAAAGAAATCATGCCCTCGTATCAGCAAATGGTCAAAGAAACTTTGTATGAGTATAACTTTATGCTCAAAGATGTTTTTAAACTCTTGGAATCCAAACAGGCAGAATTGACGGCACAGAAGGAATATGTAGAGGCCTTAAAGAATTATTGGGCTTCACGGGCAATACTGGAAGATGCACTAGGTACAAAAATACCATTCGATCAGGCTAATCCATCAATGGATCAGCCAAAAGTTATGGAACATGAACATTCTCATGGAGGTTAAAATGTTAAAGAATAAATTAAGGATCGTATTTTTAATGGCCATGCTTGTTCTTGCTGGTCTTAGTCCTGTATTTGCACAGACAGAGAACCAACAAAATCTGCCTTATACGCCGGTCATTACACCCAATGGCACAACAATGCCTTGGACCATGGATAAAGACGGAGCGAAGGTGTTTCGTATAACGGTCGATCAATGTAAGCATGAAATCTCTCCGGGCATGGTGATTAATGCTTGGTGCTATAACGGTCAAACACCAGGACCGACTATTGAAGTCGTTGAAGGTGATTTATTACGTATTTATGTAACCAATAAATTACCTGAAGGAACAGCGGTACATTGGCATGGCGTGTTTTTGCCTAATGGGATGGACGGGGTTTCCGGATTGACACAAAAATCCATTGAACCTGGACAAACCTTTAAATATGAATTTCGTATGAAACAACACGGAACATTTATGTATCACTCACACGGCGATGAGATGGTGCAGATGGGACTAGGGACCATGGGATTTTTAATTTCTCATGGAAAGAATGAAGCAAAAGTCGATCGTGATTTCGCCATTTTCTTAAATGAGTGGTTTGTAGAGCCCGGAACAAAGACCCCGAATCCCAATATCATGACGGACTTTAATATTTTTACATTTAATAGCCGCGCATTTCCAGGAACAGCGCCTTTAGTAGCCAAGACAGGTGACCGGGTGCGCATAAGAATAGGTAATGTAGGCCAAGAATCTCATCCGATCCATTTGCACGGGTATAGTTTTAAAACGACGGCAACGGATGGAGGAGATATTCCACCTTCAGCCCAGTGGTCAGAGACCACAGTAGCAGTATTTCCCGGACAAACCAGAACTGTTGAATTTGTAGCTAATGCACCGGGTGATTGGGCATTTCATTGTCACCGTCGGCATCATCCCATGAACGCCATGGGCCATGGTGTACCGACCCTGATTGGCGTCGACCACCGCGGACTGGTGGGCAAGATCCAGAAGGTGGCACCCGACTACATGCTCATGGGCGAGCGCGGCATGGCCGACATGGGCGAGATGGAGATGCCCCTGCCCGACAACACCGCACCGATG
>CAZHGK010000015.1:20919-26361 GCA_964532095.1 uncultured Planctomycetales bacterium
CCATGAACGCCATGGGCCATGACACAGCTAATGTCATTGGTGTCAATCAAGACGATGTGAAAGACAAGGTACGTGATTTGGTGCCAGGGTATATGCCTATGGGTGAAAATGGAATGGATGAAATGAATTACATGGGCATGAAGGGGCCCAAAAATACTTTGCCTATGATGGGCGGACAAGGTCAATTTGGACCTACAGGTATGGGGGGTATGTTCACAGTATTCATGGTTCGGGATAATCTTAAAGATTATGATCACCCAGGAGATTATTCGTATCCAAAGGGTACAGTTGCTGATGTTGTTGATGAGCAGAAATAAAACCCTTGACTCTCCAGTGTACTGGAGAGTGTATAGTAAACTTGTAATCAGAAAGGGGGATAAATAATGTTTATTGGAGAGATCAGTAAGAAGACAGAGGTATCTATTAAAACAATACGTTATTACGAAGAGTTTGGATTGTTGCATCATCCTAAGCGTTCGCTGTCGAAATACCGTATTTATACTCAAAAAGATCTTGAGAAGCTTTTATTTATCAAGAAATCAAAAGATTTGGGATTAACGTTGGCTGAGATCAAGAAAATCATTAAACGTAGTAGCCATGGTGTTGAGAAAACATGTTGTTTAGTTCATGAAGTATTCGAAGAGAAAATAGCTGATTGTGAACAAAGGATTAAAGAATTAAAAGAAACCAAGAAGCGTTTAAGTGAACGGCTTCATCATTGGATAACGCCAAAGGAAGCGAAGAAATTAAAGTTTACTATTTGTCCGCAAATAGAACAATAAAAAAGGAGGTAATATGCATTTATTTTGGATTTTAATACCAGTGATTTTGTTGGTCTGCTTCATGATGATGGGTAAAGGTGGTGGTTGTTGCGGCGGGCATCATAAGAAGGAGCCTGATACAGATAAAAAAGAAGACGGGAAGAAATCTGGGTGTCATTAATAAGTAGTTACAAAAAAGGAGCGGGAAATGGGAAAAAATGTCGTAGTTATCACAGCAGTTATTATTTTAGCCTTCTCAGGATTGGCTTTGGCCAATATGATGGGATATGGCGGCGGTTGTTGTGGAGGTGGCTCGCACCATATTTGTAGTATGCATCATGATCAGCATTAAGAAATAACGCGCATAAACAAAAACAGGTAACGAAGTTTTTATTAACCAAGGAAAGGTACAGTATATGAAAAAGAGTATTGCAGTTATCACAGGAGTCATTATTTTATCCGTTTCAGGTTTAGCTTTTGCTCAAATGTCAGATAAGGGCAAAGAAATGATGGGCGACAAGAAGGAAATGATGGAAGGCAAAGGCGGCATGATGGGGATGATGGGCGGCAAAGGTATGATGGGTATGATGAAAATGTGTCAATCCATGATGAATAAACCGTCTATGGTAGCCGTAGGTAATGGAGTTGTTGTTTTATCAGGCAAGAAGTTGTATAAATACGATGCTAACCTTAATTTGGTCAAAGAAGCTGACATTAAGATAGAAGAGATGGGAATGATGGGCAAAGGCATGGGAAAGATGGATATGGACGGCGATGACGATGATAACGGATCAGACGCCAATAAACCAGCCGAAGATCACGCGGCACATCATTGATTTTGAAAGGGCTCAATAATTATGACAAAAGACCCTGTTTGCGGCATGAGTGTTGATGAAAAAAAGGCTCTCTCCGGTCGAAAGGCCGGGGAGACTTTTTATTTTTGCAGCGAACATTGCCGTACAAAGTTTCTAAAGGAAGAAAAAGTTACTTTAGCTAAGAGTGCTGTTTATACCTGCCCGATGCATCCGGAAGTTCGCCAAGATCATCCCGGGGATTGCCCTAAATGCGGTATGCATTTGGAACCGCTCAATGCGACTGGAGAGGGAAATGAAGATCAGAAAGAAATCCATTCATTATCTCAGAAATTTTGGACTGGTCTTGCGTTAACGGTTCCTCTTGTATTATTAGTGTTGGGTGACATGATTCCAGCCGTAAACATTCAAGCGTTTATACCGCAGCATTTACTGCCATTTATGCAATTGGCTTTGGCGACACCTGTGGTTTTATGGACAGGAGGAATATTTTTTGTTAAAGGCTGGCGATCCCTGGTTAATAGAAGCCTTAATATGTTTACGCTCATTGCTCTTGGTGTTGGTGCAGCATATGGGTACAGTATGGTAGCAGTCTTATTTCCTCAGATTTTTCCTGAATCGTTGAAAAGGATGGGGAAGATCGATCTTTATTTTGAAGCCGCAGCCGTCATTACGGTGTTGATTATCTTAGGACAATTATTGGAAGCTAAAGCACGCAGTCAGACAGGTCAGGCTATTAAAGCCCTTCTGGGGTTAGCTGCTAAAAATGCACACCGGGTCATTAACGGAACTGAAGAAGAAGTGCCAATTGATTCTGTCCAAAAAGGAGACCTTTTAAGGGTCCGTCCTGGGGAGAAGGTGCCGCTGGATGGAATTATTATTGAAGGCCACAGCAGTATCGATGAATCCATGATCTCCGGGGAACCCATGCCGGTTGAAAAGAATGCCGGTGATCCTGTGATAGGAGCAACCGTTAATCAAACCGGCACATTTGTGATGAAAACCCAGAGGATTGGGGCCGAGACCTTGCTTTCACAGATCGTCCATATGGTAGCTGATGCCCAGCGAAGCCGCGCTCCCATTCAAAAACTGGCAGATACCATATCCGGTTATTTTGTGCCCGTTGTTGTTTTTATTTCAGTTGTGACGTTTATCGTTTGGGCCAATTGGGGGATGGAACCGAGACTCGCGTATGCCATTGTCAATGCTATTGCCGTTTTGATCATTGCCTGCCCCTGCGCTTTAGGATTGGCCACACCGATGTCAATTATGGTTGGTGTTGGCCGTGGTGCTCAAGTAGGGATATTAATTAAGAATGCCGAGGCCATTGAAAAGTCGGAGAAGATCACCCATGTATTAACGGATAAAACAGGGACGCTTACAGAAGGAAAACCAATGGTAACAGTTTGTGTCCCCAATCAGGGTGTAGATGAACAGCGGTTTATTAGTATGGCAGCTTCTATTGAACAAAGTAGCGAACATCCTTTGGCAAGAGCTATTCTTGATTACGCCAAAGAAAAAAATGCAAAAGTAGAATCTATACAGGATTTTGAATCGGTCACCGGTGGTGGGATTAAAGGCAGACTCAATGGACAATGGATTGTTTTAGGAAAACAAAGGTTTATTGAAGATCAGAAGATGGCCATTTCTGAGGATTTAAAGAACAAGTCCGCACAGTTACAAGCAAAAGCACAAACCGTTGTTTGGGTGGCAGTCGAACAAAAGGTAATTGGGATGCTTGGAATTTCCGACCCTGTTAAGAAAACAACGTTTGAGGCAATCGAAGCTCTGCATAAAATGGGGATTAAGGTAGTGATGTTGACAGGAGATAGTCAAAAGACCGCTGAAGTTATTGCCAAGGAACTTAACATTGATGATGTGCGAGGACAGTTGGAGCCAAAAAGTAAACAAGAGATTGTTAAAGAATTTAAAGCCAAGGGTGCCGTGATCATGATGGCAGGAGACGGTATTAATGATGCTCCAGCTTTGGCACAAGCAGATGTGGGTGTGGCCATGGGAACAGGAACGGATGTGGCTATTGAAAGTGCCGGGATAACCTTGGTTAGGGGTGATTTGAATGGGATTGTTAAATCTTTGAAGCTAAGCCGTGCTGTTATGTCGAATATTCGCCAAAATTTATTCTTTGCTTTTATTTATAATGCGTTAGGAATTCCTATCGCAGCAGGAATATTGTATCCATTTTTTGGGATACTTTTAAGTCCTATCATTGCGGGCGCGGCCATGAGTTTTAGTTCAGTTTCGGTTATTGGGAATGCCTTAAGGTTAAGGCGAATAAGCATGTAAAAGGAAGAGTCAGCGTGTTCCCTCAAAGAAGTATAGTCTACGTTATTGGTTAATCCAATGATACTATTGCGTTTTGAGGCCAAGGAATTGTATAAAATCAGAGCTCTTGAAGAAGAATTGGTTTTTGTAGCTTTCTTAGATGAGCCTAAGGGTATTCGTAATGGAAAAAAATATTTCAGCTAATCTTCCAGTTGCTAGTAAGCCGCGTATCGTTATTATCGGCGGTGGATTCGCGGGTCTTAAACTAGCAAAGGGTTTAAAAAACATGGATGTTCAGGTTGTTTTGATCGACAAGAACAATTATCATACCTTTCAGCCGCTTTTGTACCAGGTAGCGACTGCTGCCATGGAAGCAGAATCAATTGCCAGTCCGTTCCGTGAGATTTTTCACCATCAGAATAATTTTGTTTTTCGGATGGCTGAAGTCTCGAAGATTGATTCTAATCAAAATTTAATTGAAACATCTGTTGGGATTATTTCATACGACTATTTGGTGATTGCCTCGGGCGCTACGACGAACTTTTTTGGTCTTGAGGATATGAAACGTAACGCCATGGATATGAAGGGCATTTCTGAGGCCGTTAACTTAAAATATTTGATTCTAAAAAATTTTGAACAAGCCCTGCTGACGGACAGTGAAGAAATAAAAGAGAGTTTAATGAATATTGTTATTGTCGGGGGCGGCCCTACAGGTGTTGAACTGGCTGGAGCCTTCGGTGAGTTAAAGAGTCATATTTTCCCCAAGGATTATCCCGAATTGGATATCAAGCGGATGCAGATTCATATTATCGATATGCAAGACCGTTTGTTTAAATCATTGTCCGAACAATCATCCCATTTCGCAGAGAGGTGTTTGAAAGAATTTAATATCAATATTCTTTTAAATACAAAGGTTGAATCTTACGATGGAAAAGTATTAATCCTCTCAAATGGCAAGAAAATAAATGCAAAAATCGTGATCTGGGCTGCTGGTGTCAAGGGTAATGAAATCCCAGGGTTGAACTCGAAGGATTTTACTTCTTCCTGCAGGGTCAAAGTTGATCAGTTTAACAGGATAGAAGACTATAAGAATATTTTTGCCATTGGAGATACAGCGGTCATGATTTCTCAAGATTATCCTCATGGCCATCCGATGTTGGCGCCTGTGGCGATTCAACAGGCCCAAACCTTAGCAAGGAATCTGAAAAGGATATTGATAAAACAAGAAATGACACCATTTGTTTATAAAGACTATGGCGTCATGGCTACGATTGGACGTAACCGTGCGGTTGTTGATTTAAAGTTCCTTATATTACACGGTAAAGTCGCATGGTTGATCTGGGTATTTTTTCATTTAATGTCATTGGTAGGTTTTCGTAATCGGGTGGTGGCCTTTATTATTTGGTTATGGAATTATGTTACTAACGACCGTGCGGCACGTTTGATTGTTCAGCCTATGAAAAAGGAATAATGAAAGTTAAGAATCCAAAAGCTGTGATTTATACGATTGGCCACTCCACGCATCCTATTGATGAGTTTATAGGTATGCTTGAAAGTTTTCATGTCCACAAATTAATAGATGTGCG